>CADBMH010000339.1 GCA_902795705.1 uncultured Lachnospiraceae bacterium
AAATTTATAGCAGAATTAAGAAAAGAAAGGGGGCTGACACAAAAGCAGCTCGCTGAAAAGCTGGGAATCAGTGACAAGACCATTTCTAAATGGGAAAGAGGGCAAAAGGAGTCTGTGGGTATTCTCTTTTTGTGGCTTGGCATTGCTGCCGTAATCCTTTTCTTGTATCTGATGGGAACTGCATTGCAGGCAGAACCGGGGTATTATTTTGATCTGGCTAATCTTTTCTTTTTACTTGGGATTACGATCATTATGCTTTTGGTAACCCGTATGGGTGGAGATTTTTTAAGAGCCTTTGGTTTTGTGTTCCGGAAATCAGAAAATGTGCATGTGGAGGAGTTGAAAAAAGCGGAGCAGGCGGTACGGTTTGTGGAAACGGTTCAGCTTCGTGGTGCATTTTTGATTGGAACCTTTGTGCTGCTTGATCTGTTACATTCGGAGAATTTTGGTAGTAATATGAGTATAGCAGTTCTTGATTTTTTCTATGCTGCGGTAGTACGGATGCTTCTTCTTCCTGTTCGGGTGCGGCTTGGAAAAATGCGGGAGAGCGCATAAACAGTGGATTCTACGATTCGTAGAGAGGACTCTGCTAAGAAGGAGTTCTCTTTTTTTGTGTTTTTTTATATGCTTTTTGCAGGTCGGATGTTTTTTTAACCAACAAGTATTTCGACAGAGGAGGATGAAAATGCTTAAGTTAGAAATGTATAAGATTTTAAAGAGAAAGCTGGTATGGATCGTACTTGCATTTATTTTCGGACTGGTGGCAGTTTACGATGGTTTCTTTATTGTAAAAAATTATTGTTTGGGAGGTTCAGAGCTTGGAAGTAGAAACGACTATGAGCTGGAGCAGTACGAAGCAGCAAAGGGGATTTTGACAGAGGAAAAATGGAACGATTTTTATACCCGTTACAAGCCGGATATATTTGAAGATGGACGGGTTTTGGATGATTCAAATGCATATGATGAAAATGGAAATTTATTGAGGCTGGATGAAATCTTTGCTTTTCAAAATTATGATTTTGACATTCATTTTGGATATTTTAGAAATTGGGGATGGTTTTTAGGGTGGAATATACAGGAACGGATGAAATACCTGTATGCATTTGTGATTGTAGTATTTTCTGCGCTTTTTACTTATGAAAGGGAATGTGGAATGCAGGAGATTCTTTTAAGTACGAAAAACGGGCGAAAAACATGTACGATGGCAAAGGTGGGGGCGGCTTTCCTTATTACTAATGGAGTCTATTTGCTTTTGTTTCTTGTGTTTACGATACAATTGCTGTGTATTACCAGAGGAATCGGCTGGGATACCAGTATTCAGATGATCACATGGCTTAGGAGTGCTACCTGTGACATGAATAATCTGGGACTGTTTCTGCACACCTTTTTTCTGTCTCTTTTGGCGATGAATGTGGCACTCTTGATCACACTGACTGCTTCTTTTTTAGCTAAAAATCCTGTAGTGGCTATGTGTGTCAGTCTGGCAGTGCTGTTTCTTTTGCATCCGGATACATTGGCACTTGATGTCCATTTGGATAATATGGCGGTAAACCGTGTTACTTCGCTTCTTCCAATGAGCGTGCTTAATGTACAAAATCTGTTGGAACAGGTGCCGCTTAACATTGCCGGTCATAAGCTTCAATTTTTGACAATTGCAGAGGTACTGTATTCGTTGCTTTTGCTTGCGGGAGGCGGAATGTTTTTCCGGCTGCTTTCAAAAAATCAGAAATATTATGCGTCATAAGGAGGGAAAAGATGAGTTTAGTTTTAGAGAATGTTTCACAGAGATATGATAAAAAAGAGGTCATCCATTCTATCTGTTTAGAACTGGAGCATGGGATTTACGGTTTTTTAGGACCAAACGGTGCCGGAAAGTCTACGATGCTCAGGATGCTTAGTACAGTGGAAAGACCGTCCTTGGGAGAAATTTTTTATGAGGGCAGGGATATTTTCCAAATGGGAGAAGCGTACAGGGAAAAAATCGGTTATGTTCCGCAAAAGGCAGGGTATTATCCTGATTTTACTGTGTATAAATTTTTGCAGTATATTGCAGCACTAAAGGGTGTGGAAGAAGAGGGGAGGGTGATAAAAGAGTGCTTAGAGCAGGTGAATTTATGGGAAGAAAAAGATAAAAAGGTGAAGAAACTTTCCGGTGGGATGAAGCAAAGGCTTAGCATCGCAGGGGCACTTTTGAATGATCCGGAAATTCTTCTTTTCGATGAGCCGACGGTAGGATTGGATCCGAATGAGCGCATGAATTTCAAAAATTTTCTGTTGAAAATTTCAGAAAGAAAAACAATCATTTTTGCTACCCATATTGTTTCTGATGTGGAAGATATTGCGGACAGGGTGTTGATCATACACAAGGGGAGCATTCGGTTAAACGAGTCCATGGATGAGGTGCTGGAACGGGCAGAAAATAATGTATGGGAATGTGATCTTCAGGATATAGAAAAAATCAAGGCTGTAATGGATCATTATAAAATCAGTAAAATGAAACGATATAAGGGCGGGGTGCATTTCAGGCTGATCAGTGAAGAAAAACCATGTCCGGAGGCAGTGAGGACAGAAGGGAGTCTGGAAGAGATCTATTTGAAAATAATAGAAAGATAAGGTTTTTGTGCGATTTTTGTACGATGAATATGAAAAAATCATCTATATAAAGAAAAATGTAAAATATACTTGACATAAAGGAAGGAATACTATATATTAATAATTGTAAAAAGAAAACGGCATTTAGCCGGACAAACAGAGAGGAGAGGATTATCATGGAGATTTTTGAAAATGCAGTTATGCCGATTGTAGTTATACTTATTATTGCAGCGATAATGATCATTGCAAATAAAGGAAATGCCAGAAAAGATATGCATTATGATGAGATGCAATTAAAAATCCGGGCTGATGGATATAAAATTGGTTTCTTTGTTACACTTGGAGTCCTTTTTACTTTTGGTTTTTTGTCAGAGCTTACCGATACATTCGGGAAAGTGATTTCAATGTCATTCTGTATGATGGCTGCAGGGTTTGCCGGAATTGTGAGTTTTGTACTATTCTGTATATTTAAGGATGTCTATTATCCTATAGGGCAGAACAGGAAAGGGTATATGATCCTTTGTGTCTGCGTTATCATAGCAAACGGGATCGGTTCTGTCAGACATATCAGTGAAGGAACATTTTTAGAAGACGGGATGGTTACTTTTTCAAACTGTGGGACTATTCTCTGCGCAGTAAGTTTCTTTCTCATACTGATAGCCCTGATCATGAAAGAGGTTTCCACAAGGAAAGAGGTGGATGAATGAAGAATCTGAAAATGAAAGCCGCCAGAGCAGGAAAGGATTTGTCGCAGGAGCAGCTTGCTAAGATGTGTAATGTATCCAGACAAACAATCAGCGCGATAGAAAAGGGGGATTATAACCCTACGGTCAATTTGTGTATTGCAATATGTAAAGCCCTTGATAAAACATTGGATGAGTTGTTTTGGGAGGATTAAAAATAAAAGTTCATGATAGTGGAACCACCGGTCAGAAATGACCGGTGGTTTTTCGGCATTATGCTAATATTATCATCTGCAGATTTGGAAACTGCATTGGATAAATTCCTTGATTTTGTAATTGAGTGATTGAGAATTTGATGATTTCATTTCGCATTAGCCCACTTATCAAAAAAGCCAAAATTCAGATTGATGAAACAGAAGTTTTTATATTATAACTCATACTTCCCTCACAAAACAAGGCTTTAGTGCCCATTTAGGTATGGGAAGTATGATTTAAAACTGAGGAGTGGGAACTTATATAAGAACCCACTCTTTTCAATTTTACCAGTAGAATTACAGTGGTATTTGGATAAAAATGATGGTTTCGTGTAACGCATTTTTGGTGGAAAAAATGTGAAAGATATGCTACAATTATACCGCATGGAGATTTTAAAGTCAGATAGATTTGTTGTAATGGAAGAACAAAACCGGATAACATAAAGGAGAAAACCTATGGAAAAGCAAAAAAGGAGCAGTATCATGTCCGTTGCCGTTATCGGTGGCATCAGTGTTGCAGTCATTCTTATACTGGGAACTATATGGATGGGTAGAAGTGCCAGCAGGGATACGGAAAGCGCGGTCAGAAATGTCAGTCTTTTATATCTGGATGAGCTTGCCGAACGGCATGAGCAGGTGGTTGCTTCTACTTTAAGCGATTATATCGGTGATATGGATATCGCTCTGGGACTGATGGAAAAAGACGATCTGAAAAATACAGAGAATATGCGCGCATATCAGGCGAAGATGAAACAGCTTTACGGTCTGGAAAAGTTTGCTTTTGTGGATACGGACGGCCTGATCTACACTTCAAGGGGAACGAGGACGGATATTGACAGATATAGCTTTGATTACAAGAATCTGACGGAGCCGGAGGTGTCCATAAAAAATCTGGACAGCAATAATAAAAAGGTCATCATTGCCGTACCGGTGGACAATCTTCCTTTCGAGGGAAAGACTCTGGTGGTCTGCTTTATGGAAATTGATATGAATAACATGTTAGAGGAAATTTCCATGAAGTCCGATACGAACAACAATACTACCTTTTGTAACATATATACCAATGAAGGGGTTGCTCTTACCAATATGGTTTTGGGCGGACTTGCCAGTGAAGATAACCTGCTTTCGGCTATGGAGAAGGCGGACTTTGAAAGCGGATATTCTTTTGATGATTTAAAGAGTGACTTTTCAGAGTCGAAAGAGGGTGTTGTTTCTTTTTCATATAACGGGATTCAGGAGACCTTATATTATGTGCCGGTAGAAGGGGCGGACTGGATGCTGACCTACCTGATCAGGGAAAGCGTGATCAATGACCAGATCAGTTCCATTTCAGACGGTATCATAAGAAGAAGTCTGGTACAGTCTGTTTTAACGGCACTTGTACTGGTTGCGGTCTTTGTATTTATGATCCTGCAGATGCGTAAAAATTCAAAGCTTACCCTGGAAAAAGAGATTTCCGAAACGGAGAACCGGGTAAGACAGCAGGAACTGGAAGAACAGGTCGCTATGCAGGAGGAGCTTTTAGAGCAGGAGAAAAAGAAAGCAGAACAGGACAAGATGATCACTGCCCTTGCATCAGACTACCGGAGTGTTTACTATGTGGATCTGGATGCTGATAATGGTATCTGCTACCGGAGCGACAGGAAAATAGCAGATGATGTAAATGTGGGAGAACATTTTTCCTTTCATGATAAATTTTCGGAATATGCGAATGAGTATGTGGATGAAGCATACAGGGAGGAATTTTTGGAGTTTATTGAACCTGCTGCCATACGGAAGAAGTTAGAAAAGGAAACGCTTCTTGTCTATCGGTATCTGATTCACAGGGATGGGAAAGAAAGCTATGAGATGCTGCGGATGGCGGGGGTACGCCATGCGGAGGACCGGACAGACCATATCGTGCATGCGGTGGGAGTGGGCTTTACTGATATTGATGCAGAAATGAGGGATTCTCTGGAGAAGAGTCAGGCATTAAATGATGCCCTGCAGGTGGCAGAGGAGGCAAGTAAGGCAAAAACAGTCTTTTTGTCCAATATGAGCCATGAGATCCGTACACCGATGAATGCAATCATAGGTCTTGACAGTCTGGCATTAAATGATCCTGGTATTTCGGACGGTACAAGGGAGTATCTGGAAAAGATCGACAGCTCGGCAAAGCATCTTCTGGTGCTTATCAATGATATCTTAGATATGTCGAGGATCGAATCGGGGCGGTTGGTCATTAAGAGTGAGGAATTTGCTTTTTCAAAGCTGATAGAGCAGGTCAATACGATTATCAGCGGCCAGTGCAGGGAGAAGGGACTGGCATATAACTGCAGGATCAATGGGGAGATTGCGGATTATTACATTGGGGATGATATGAAGCTTCGCCAGGTTTTGATCAATATTCTGGGAAATGCCGTGAAGTTCACTCCGGAGGGTGGAAACATTGATTTTATCGTGACAAAGACTGCCGGATATGGCGGAAAGTCAACGCTTCGTTTTGAAATGAAGGATACCGGCGTCGGCATGAGCAAGGAATATCTGCCGAAGATTTTTGAAACCTTTAGCCAGGAGGATTCCACGGCAGCAAATAAATACGGAAGCTCCGGGCTTGGTATGGCGATTACGAAAAACATCGTGGAGATGATGAACGGAAAGATCGAAGTGGAGAGTGAAAAAGGAAAAGGGACTACCTTTACCGTATCCGTTACTCTTTTGGATTCCGACAGGGAGGATTCGGGCGATGAGGATGATATGATGATCGCGCCGAACGAGATGTCGGTGTTGGTAGTCGATGATGATAAGATTGCCGGGGATCATGCGAAGCTTGTTCTGGAGAAGATTGGAATTTCCGCAGAGGTTGCCGGTTCCGGAGAAGAAGCGGTGGAGATGGTGAAGCTGCACCATGCCCGCAGAGAGCCGTATAATCTGATTGTTGTGGACTGGCAGATGCCGGAAATGGACGGTGTGGAAACGACAAGGCAGATCCGTTCTGTCGTAGGGGATGAATCTGCTATCATCATTCTTACCGCATATAATTGGGATGATGTGCTTGAGGAGGCTACAGAGGCAGGTGTGGACAGCTTTGTTGCCAAGCCTCTGTTTTCAGGGAATCTGTTAGATGAATTTAAAAAGGCGTTAAAAAAGAAAAAAATGACAACAGCCGGAGAAAAGGAAAAAGCAGACCTTACGGGACGGCGGATTCTTTTGGCAGAGGATATGGAAATAAATGCGGAAATCATGTTAGAGGTGTTAAAAATGGGCGGCATGGAGGCAGATCATGCAGAGAATGGAAAGATTGTCGTAGATATGTTTTCTGACAGTTCCGAAGGGTACTATGATGCGATACTGATGGATATGCGGATGCCGGAGATGGACGGTCTGGAGGCAACGAAGATGATTCGTGCCTTGGAGCGCGAGGATGCGAAAAATATCCCGATCATTGCGCTTACGGCAAATGCGTTTGATGAAGATGTACAGAGAAGTCTGCAGGCAGGACTGAATGCACATCTAAGCAAGCCGGTCGATCCGGATATCTTGTATGAGACATTGGGGAATATGATTGTATCGTAATACAGATAAAAGTGAGTATACAATTCGTGACAAAGAATATTCCGGGGAATTGTCTGGTTAGGGGCGTGACTGCCAAAATGATATAGGAGCTTGAGAAAAACATTTCGTATTATATTCTGAAATATGGCTTGGTTTTTGAAATTGAAATAAACAAAGCGTTTGCAGAAA
>CADBMH010000340.1 GCA_902795705.1 uncultured Lachnospiraceae bacterium
CTTTTTAAAGAGTAACGGTTATATTGAAAGAGTAGGTTCTAAGAAAAAGGGATATTGGAAAGTACTGTAATTGAAAAGATACATTTTAAGGAAGGGAGACAGCAGTATGTTGCCTGAAGAACGTGCACGCGAAAAAATTGATAAGCAATTAAATAATGCCGGTTGGGATATTGTGTCACGAAATGAATATGTACCTAAGTCCACATCAGCTGTGAAAGAAGCTTTAATGCAGGGGAACACAGAGAGTGATTACTTGCTATTTGTTGATGATAAGGCAATCGCTGTAGTCGAAGCCAAAAGGGAAGATAATCTTTTGGGACCAGAGGTAGAGAAGCAGGCTGAAGGGTATGCCGCCAGTCCGCAGAATTGGTATGGTGTGTGGTATCCAAATTTGATTCCTCTTGTCTATCTGGCAAATGGAAAGAAGGTTTATTTCAAGAATATGCTGACGGATCCGGATGGGGATTATGTTGAACTTTCGGATATGCATTCTCCAAAGAAGATGCTTGCCCTTATCAATCAGGTGTCAGAGTATGGTGCTCTTCCAAAACTGGAAAGAAAAGGGCTTCGTGATTGTCAGTATAATGCTGAGATTGAGCTGGAAGAATCTATGAAAAGTGGGAAAAAGAAAAACCTGGCTGTTCTTGCTACCGGCAGCGGCAAAACTTATCTGGCGTGCCTGGCAAGCTATCGAATGCTAAACTATACGCAAACTAAAAGGATTCTTTTCCTTGCGGACAGGAATAATCTTGCAACACAAGCGGAGACGGAGTTTAATCAATTTGATCGTACAGAGAAACGGCAGAAGATGAAGTATCTGTATACTATTGAACGTTTGACAAAGGAAAAAGATATAAAAGCAGATATTGTCATTTCTACCATTCAGAAATTGTATGCTGTTTTAACCGGACAAAAAATTTCTGATGAGAATGAAGATGAAGAAGATGAAAAAAATACTGCAGAAGAAGAAAAGGATACGAAAGAAGTCATTACATTGGGGGAGAATTTGAAACTTCCACCAAATCACTTCCAGCTTATCATCATTGATGAATGTCACAGGTCGATTTACGGTAAGTGGAAAGCGGTACTGGATTATTTTTCAGAAGCAAAGGTGATGGGGCTTACTGCCACACCAACTCCAGAGGCATATGCGTATTTTGATGATAATGTCATTGAAAAATATACTTCCGATGCATCTGTAGTGGATGGTGTTAATGTTCCATCGCGTGTTTATCGTATTGAGACAGAAATTACTGAGCATGGAGGAACACTCAAGGCTGGGACAAAGGTTACTGAAACTGCGAGAAAGACAGGTGTGACGATAGATTATAATGTTTCCAACCGGATGGATTATGACAAGACTCATCTTGATAGATCTGTAGTAAACCGGAATCAGATTCGAGAAGTTCTTATGGCTTATAAGAAAGCTATTTATACAGAACTGTATCCGGAGCGTGAAAAGGATTGGAGGTATATACCCAAAACGCTGATTTTTGCGAAGAATGACAATCATGCATCAGAAATTGTAAAAGGAGTAGAGGATGTCTTTAAGGATGAATTTGAGGCTCATGAGTGTCCCGAGCATTTCGTGCAGAAGATTACATATTCATCCGGAGATTCTAATGGATTAATTAGGGATTTCAGAGAAGACAAAGATTTTAGAATCGCTGTTACGGTTACACTTGTGGCTACCGGTACAGATGTGAAGCCTCTGGAGGTTGTGCTTTTTATGAAGGATGTCTGGTCAGATGTACTTTATACGCAGATGAAGGGACGTGGCTGTCGTGTGATTCGTGATGTTAAGCTTCGGGAAGTGACACCAAATGCCAACACGAAAGAATGCTATTACATTGTGGATGCCGTAGGAGTAACAGAACACGAAAAGGTGGTTGCACATCCGGTTATGAATCATGGTCAGGGGAAGAATGTGCTGTCATTGGAACATCTTTTGGAGCATCTGTCACATAATGAGTTGAGCGATGAGAATTTGTGGCTTTTAAGAGATTATTGTTCTACCATTAATGGGAGATATGAGGATAATCCGCTTTTTGGAAGGCATTTGGATTATTTCATAACGACCTATGGCTTTGCTCCGAGGACAATTGCAGGAAATATACAGGATGCTACAGACAAGGGAATTTTAATAGAATTTGAATATATTGATCCATCGCATGACAATACCAGACGAATGGCGTTGATTTATAATTTGATAAATAATATTGCAGCAAGGAAAAAACTTTTGGAAATGCAGAAGGGATATATCATTAATACGGAAGAAGAACCAGATAAACTAATATATGCCGGTTTTTCAAAAGAAACTGCAAAAGGGTTTATTGAGAATTTTGAGGAGTATTTGAATGAGAATAGGGAGAGTATAGAGGCACTTAGAATTATTTACAATTCCGAAGATACTGTTATTACGCATGCAATGCTGAGTGAACTTCGAGACAGGCTTTTGTCTGAGAGCAGACAATATGGTATATATCAGATATGGAAGAATTATAAAGTGTTAGATACAGAAGGCAATGTGGATGAACTGGATATGAAGACGAATGTTAATGCTCTGACCAATTTGATCCAGATTGTCCGGTATGCATATAAGAAGAATCAGAAACTTACAAGTTTAATTAATGGATATGCAAAAAGATTTAATCTTTATTGCGGCCAGCAGCAACGTATACTCACGGAAGCCCAGGTGGAGATTATGCATCAGGTAGCAGAATTTGTTATCAATGATGGCGCAATTTCTGTGAAGGAATTAAATGAAATAGATACTGACCTTTGGAGAAAAGGTGTGACAAGTTTCGGTGGCAAGATGCTTGCGGAAGAGATGCAGGCATTATCAAGATTTTTATTGAAGGTGGCATAATATGGCAAATAGGAAAACAGAAAGTGCATTATTAAAAAAAGTATGGGATATAGCGAATGTTCTAGCGGCAGCAGGTGTAGGCTTTACGGATTATATTACGCAGCTAACCTATATTCTTTTCTTGAAGATGGATGATGAAAAAGAAGAACTGGGACTGGGAAGTACTATTCCGGAAGGTTATAAGTGGGTTGATCTTGTGCAGCTTAGCGGAACTGATTTAGTAGACAAGTATGAAGATATACTGGAGGAACTTTCTAAAGATGAAGGTCTTATTGGTACGATATTCACCAGGGCCATAAACAAGATTGATCGTCCGGTCATGCTTAAGAAAGTGATCGACATGGTGTCAGAGGAAAATTGGTACATGATGGAGGGCGATTTCAAGGGTACTATCTATGAGGGGATTCTTGAAAAAAATGGACAGGATAAGAAGAGCGGAGCGGGGCAATATTTTACTCCAAGGGCATTGATTTCTGCAATCGTAGATGTAATTGATCCAAAGATTACAGAAACAGTTGCAGATCCGTGTTGCGGGACGGGTGGGTTCCTGCTGGCTGCCTATGAGCATATGCGTAAGCAGAGTAAGGATGTGGAGAAACAGAAGTTTCTTAAGAACAATGCACTATATGGAGCAGATAATACATCTCTTGTTGTTACTCTGGCATCGATGAATCTTTATCTGCATGACATAGGTGTTAATAAGAGTCCGATTGAATATAAGGATTCTTTGATTGAAACAACAGATGATCTGTATCAGGTTGTAATCACCAACCCACCTTTTGGCACACGTCCGCAGGGAAGTGTCGAAGTATCTGCGAATAGACCGGAATTCGTTAAAACCACGGATAATCAGGTGAACTTCCTGCAACATATCATGTCTATTGTGAAGACCGGCGGAAGGGTTGGCGTGGTTTTGCCGGATAGTGTATTGACTGATGCAGGTGCTACGGCAAAAGTTAGGGAAAATTTGATGAAGGGTTACAATCTTCATACGATTTTGCGACTGCCGACTGGGATTTTCTATGCAAATGGAGTAAAGACAAATGTGCTTTTTTTTGAAAAGGGAGAGCCTACAAAGGAAATCTGGGTATATGATTATCGAACCGGTGTTAAGCATACGCTGGCGACAAAGCCGATGACAAGAGAGCATCTGCAGGAGTTTGTGGATTGCTACTGCTCTGGTCATATGCAGGACCGGAAAGAGACATACGATTCTGAGACAAATCCAAATGGAAGATGGCGGAGGTTTTCTGAGAGCGAAATAGAATTACGTGAGGACCTTAATTTCAAATGGATTGATTTCACGGAAGAAGATAATCGCTCTGTCGGAGAAATTCTTAATGAGATGCAGGGAGAAGCAGATGGCATTAGTGCGGCTGTTGCCCAGTTGAAAGAATTGTTGGGAGGGATTGAGATTTGATTGATACTAAGACTATCAGAGAACGGATATTGTTCTTAGCATTAAAAGGCGAATTGGTGGAACAAAATCCGCAAGAAGAGGTGGCTTCAGAATTAATAGATGATTTGTGCAAAAAAATAGGGTACAAATCTTTTGAAAAGGATTTCTCTGATGATGAAGTCCCATATGATGTACCTTCGTCTTGGTCTTGGTGTCGTCTTTCTGACATCGGATCTACAAATATTGGATTAACATATCACCCAGACGATGTGACGGAAAATGGAGTCATTGTTGCTAGATCCAGCAATATTGTTAATGGGAAGATGGATTATTCCAATCTGGTAAAGGTGTCCTGTAACATAAGGGAGAACCAATTTCTTGATAATAATGACATTTTGATTTGTGCAAGAAATGGTAGCAAGGCATTAGTCGGGAAATGTGCAATTTATATGGGTGATTCCAAGAAAATAGCATTCGGAGCATTTATGGCTGTTTTTAGAACTCCTCTGTTTCGCTATGTTTATTATTACTTCAATACAGATGTATTCAAAAAAAATTTTATCAGCGATGACAGCAAGCAGATTAATCAGGTTACTCAAAATATTCTGAAACAATCATTGATTCCCATTCCTCCGCTTGCAGAGCAGGAAAGAATAGTCCAAAGAATTGAGGCTGTTTTTGAGATTCTTGATAGGATTGATGCTTTGCAGAGCCAATATGTTTTTAATCAGAAAACCTTGAAAAGCAAATTGATTGATGCTGCTATTCAAGGAAAACTGACGGAACAGCTACCGGGGGATGGAACGGCAGAGGACTTATACATTTCAATGCATGAAGAAAAAAATCAAATTCTTAAGGAAAGAAAAGGTCGACTAGATAAGAATATAAAAGAATTAGATAATAAAGTGCCTTACGCATTACCAGACAATTGGAAGTGGGTGAGATTTGGGGAGATAGGATTATTTAAGAAGGGACCATTTGGCAGTGCTTTGACAAAGGCAATGTTTGTTCCTGAATCAGATGATACTGTAAAAGTGTATGAGCAACAGCATGCAATTCAGAAGAATAGTAAACTAGGAACATATTATATAACCCGTGAATACTTTAATGACAAGATGAGTGGATTTGAGGTATTGCCAGGAGATATTCTTGTAAGTTGTGCAGGGACTATTGGTGAAACATATATTCTTCCTGATAATATTGAACAGGGAATAATCAATCAGGCATTGATGAGAGTGGTGCTTGTGCCTTCTGTTAATAAGAGGTTTTTTCAATATTATTTTGATGCAAATCTCAAGAAGACTGCACAGGAAGAAAGTAACGGTAGTGCAATAAAGAATATTCCACCGTTTGATGTGATGAAAAATTGGTATTTTCCATTAGCCCCTTTAAAAGAACAGGAAAGGATTGTGGAGAAAATAGAGGAATTGCTCAGTGTGTTACAGTATTGAAAAAAGCAAAGAAGTTCTTGTATGAATAATGGATTTGCACGGAGAATTTTCAAAAAAGAAGAGAGAGTGTCACGATGAATAGCATCAAGCAGTATCTTGATAAGAGATGTAAAGTAAAAATGAGAGGTGTGAATTTATGGAAGTGAAAAATCATATTGTTCTTTTTTTAGATATTTTGGGGTATTCCAATATTGTAACAAGTTGTCAGGATAGTCAAGATGAAAACTGTTACCTAGAAAGAATTCATAATTTAATGTCAAGTTTATCTGCTTACATAGAAAGATGGAATTCAGATATAGACCAACAAAGGAATTCATTAAATCTATCAAGATTCAAGTCATTGCTTTTTTCGGATAATATATTGTTTTTTGCTCCCTATGAGAATGAAACAGATATGATTAATTTATATATGAATTTACTGTATGGATTAAGTACATTTCTTGTACAATATATAAAAGAGGATTTATTTTTTAGAGGCGGCATTGCTAAAGGCAATTTATTCTATGATGAAAAATTACATTTTGTTTTTGGCTCTGGTTTAGTAAAAGCATATTCCATAGAAAGCAATGTGGCAAAATATCCACGGATTGTAATAGATCAAGAACTTAATCCATCGGATATACTTGTAGGAATAGTTCAGGATGAAAAAAGGATTTGGTATCTTGATTATTTGTCACTAGGACATAGTTTAATATGTTTTGAAAACAAGCCGCAGCAAAATTATGAGTATTTTCTATCCTGCTTAGATGAACAAAAAAATGCAATCATTGACGCACTTAAAAAATATAAGAATGATGACAAGATACTTTGTAAATACCAATGGCTTGCAGAATATCACAATAATTATTGCAAAGAGAATGGTCTAGGAGGATTAGTGATTTGAAATGATTTCTATGTAAAGTGCTTTGAAATAGTGAACTGTGGCATTTGTTGTTTGATTTAGAAATTGGAAAGGATAGCCTTATGAGTGAAATAAAAGAAAATCGGGATTTATTAAGTGAAGAGCAATCTGAAACTGCATACCGTTCTATTAGGGGGTATATTATAGA
>CADBMH010000341.1 GCA_902795705.1 uncultured Lachnospiraceae bacterium
TGATCATTCTCCAGGATGTCGAAGATTATCTGACTGATGAAGGAGTTGATATAAACAATTCTTCCGTGAGAAGATTTGGATTTGGAATATGATTCTTAAACTCACTGGATAAAAGTAAAAATAATATCAAAGTAACACAAGGAGGACGACATGAGCATAAAGGAGGAACAAAAAGTGCTCGAAACTAATTGGTATCTTTCATCTGTAGGGATGAAAGAATCTCTTGAAGTTGAATTGCTTAATGGAGCGGTATATAAATATCGTACTCGTAAACAGGTTGCTGTAGGAGAGCTTGTCGTTATAGGAAGAGGGTATAAAACCTCCGGTGAAATGGGCAGAGTAAAAAAGATCCTTCCATTAGGAAGTACGAAAGCATCCCATACGGCACTGGCTTATTATAGCTTTAAAAAAAATCCGAGTGCTGAAGAATTAAAGAAAAACGCCACAGGAATCGTAGAGTATGATTCCATTGAGAAGATAGTCAAAAAAACGTCATCTTATAAAACTATGGACCCCGGAGCATTTGCCTATGTGGATTCTACAGTCGATAGCATTTTGAATGCTATTACGGTTTTGGCCTACCCGAATCTTATCACTGCTCAGATGCGAAAGAAGGCAGAGGATTATTTGGCTGTTACCAGAACTGTTCCTGGATTCTTATTTGGCTCGGGTATGAAGGATATATATATTTGGACCTGGAGTGTTACGGGCTCTGGTCCACACCCGCTAACATGTCCGCAGGTCTTGTACACAGGCTATTATCCCGGCTGGAAAGAAGAACTGAAAAGTCTTTCTGTCTGGAAAGAAGTTGCCGATTTGGGCAAGAAAGCACTCCAGAAATGGTCAAAGTCTCGCATCGAAGAAATGGAAGACTATCTTCCGTTGGATGACGGAGAATCTTTTGAGATTGGAACGCTTCGTGACGGAAGCTATGTTGAAATTCGAGGCTGTCAGATGGCACAGTTTGAAAAACTTCTCAATCAGGATCAGAAATACAATGAATTCTGCAATGAGTTGATCTACAGATCTGCCTTATCAATCTTGATCAGGGGCAACATGGCGAATTTGTTGAGCGCAGCCCTTTCGGCTCAAATGCCTATTATTCCATTCTTTGATAAACTGATTTTGTATGCTGAAACGGTCGAAGCGAAGGAATGTTTGCAGATTTTAAAGGAATCTGATTATAAGAACAAAGTATTTAAAGAAAAAAAGCCGGCTCCCTCAAAAGTTATAAATAAGAAACTGGATGCGGAAAAGCCTGATTGGCCAAAGGGCTTTGTGATTGATGCCTCTTGCACATTAAAAGAGTGTAAGACCAAAGCTTCAAATATCTGCATTCCTGAAGGGGTGAAAATAATAGACGCGAACGTGTTTAGTCATAATGCAGATTTGACAGAGATGTTTCTGCCCGATTCTGTTACTCAGATAAAAAAATACGCATTTAGTGAGGATAGGAATCTGAGTAAAATTGTATTTGGTAAAAATATAACAGTAATCGGTCAAAATTGTTTTATGAACTGCAGAAGCCTGACGTCTGTTGATTTGGGAGAAACAAAGGTTAAAACGCTTTCAAAAGATGTTTTTGGAGGGTGCCATCAACTGAAAGATATTCGTTTTCCGAAAATGCTAAAGAAAATAGAGGAAGGCGCCCTTTCCTATACTGGCCTAACCGAAGTTACGATTCCTGAAACTGTTGAATTCCTTGAAATGAGATATTTTGGTTTGTTAGAGCCACTTCATTTATACTTTGAGGATCCGGATTGTATAGAAGTTCATTTGGATTATTCCAGCAATCTGGGAAAAATGTTCTTCCATTGCAAGAAGGGAAGTTTATTGTGGAAAAAGATCTCGGAAGAGAATGAAAAAATACAGAGCTATAATGAGAATCATCCGAAGTATCCATCTCCGCTATATAATTTAATTGAGTATGAATGCACTAAAGAAAGGGATTTCGACATAGTAAGCTGATTTATGTACCTAAAGATTATAAGTGAGAATATGGGAGGTATGTATGCCTGATTTATCAGATTTTGTTATAGTGAACGGTGTATTGAAGGAATATAAAGGAAACGACCTGGTTGTCACTGTTCCTGATGGAGTTGTAAAAATAGCTACCGGAGGCCTGGGAAATAATACTGATGCATATCACGGGCTTACTGAAGTTGTACTCCCCGATTCTGTTCGTTCTATAAATAAAAATGCTTTTTTCAGCAAGGGGGCAAAAGAGTGGCTTCGTTTAAACTCTGAAAGTTTAAACGGTTATAGGGAACATTATCTGCCCAAGAAAATGAATATTCCAAAGGACTATTTAAAACAGCCGGATTTGGATCTCAGCCTTGTATATTGCTTAATAAAAAGCAGAGGGCCTTGGAGTGCACTAATGACCGAGGAAGATTGTCGGGCACTTATAGAGCATTTTGATGAGATGGATCTTCCGCCAAGTGTGAAAAAAAAGCTGCGGACGAATTCTGAAAAGAAAGCTGCTAAACCGATTGAGCCGATGCCTGCCCAGACATTCTCATCAGGGGCCTTTTATGATCCTGAGCCTCATCGAAAGATGGAAGAAGTGTTTATACAAGAGATGAAGGAGGAATATCCATCAGGTGCAGTCGATTCTCTAAAGAGACAGATGTATGTAAAAGGGCTGATTCTGGCCGCTCGGTTCGGGTACGATAGTATTGAAGAGTATCTGGCTGCTCGAGGCTTTACATCATCTGCTAAGAATAAAAAGATCAAGATGAAGAGTAACGATGAAAGTTTTGGCAGGGATATGTGGGGCGGTGAAATTTACGCGCATGTTTTCGACATATCTACCCTTCAGCTTGATGATCTGGTGGATCGTAAAGAAGAAGTAACCCATAAAGCGATAGGTCAATTAAGCTATGTAGAAAAAAAGAAGAGGTTTGAAGAATTTATCGAACAAATCAATTATCTGATGGAGAATACACCAGGAATTGATAAAAATGGATTGGGATATTCGATCCGGGTAGAAAACTCGTTTTTTAATGAAAGGACTGACCTGGAACAGTTATCCAGGCTTGAAAAAGAGAAAAATTTTAATCTTCCAGAAGACCTTAAAACAAAGCAAATGCTGACCAGTCATGCATATGAGCATGCCTATATGAGGAGGATGGAAGAACAGCAGCGCCGCCGCGAGAATATGAAAAAGTATATGGCGGCGACCGCTTTGTTTGTGTACCCCGGCCAGAATGTCTATCTGGAAGTAATGGGATATAGTGATGTTACATTTGCAACTGAA
>CADBMH010000342.1 GCA_902795705.1 uncultured Lachnospiraceae bacterium
CTGAAACAGCAGCATCTCCATTTTCATCAATAGTAATATCAGATATATTTCTGAGATCCTTTCTATTGTTCTTTCCTGTTTCTTCCTGCGCCGGAGCTAGCTTCTCTACAATTTCCCGAACAATATTTGGTGCACCAAACACATTACTGATATTTCGAAAAAGGAAATTAGACAGAAAACCTCGCCGCACTACTTCTTGACTTTTTAATTTTCTTGGTATAGATAATACAGAAGCAGCATCTAATTTGACCATTTCCCCTTCTTCGTCTTCACCGAGAACCGGAAAAAAATTTAAAAGACGCTTAATATTTTTCTGCCTATCATCACTTTTCCCTTTTCCACTAACTGTATCTGCGGACAAATTATTAGCAAATTCATCAAATATGATTAGAGTCCTTGCTGGATCAAAATCAAAAACATAAGCTGTCTCTTTGCGATATCTCTGACCATCCCTTGTAAAAGTACATGGATTCTGCGCACGAAATGCAGCCTGCATATAAGAAGACGGACTTTTCATATTACAGAGCATAAGTACACCACTCCATTCCGGAATTGTTACACCTACTGTAAGTTGACCAACACTAAGAGTAATGGTTTTCTCATAATTCTCAATCGCATCTTTGACTTTATCAAAGGACTTCTCTATCCTATCCGCTTCCTGTTCTTCTGTTCTTCCGTCACCTGCAGCAATTACAACATGATACTCTGAAAAAACAGGATCATCTCTAAGGAGTTTTTCCAATGCCTTGACACTGCTTACACGATTCAAAATCCATAAAGTATGTGATAATTCAGCGCGAAGCTCCGGTGTGGAATATGGATACTTCTCACCATTAGACAATACATGAAGAAACTTTCTTATATCATCTTCATGCAAAAATTTCCCATTTTCTCCTGTCATAAAAAACTCATTCAAGTCAAAGGTGTACTCAGCACTTTCATCTTCCGACAGATCAAGTCCTTTCTCTATCCGTTCCCTGATCATCTCCGACAACTTATAGGTATACATTGCAAGGCTTGGAAGAGTTTCATAGGGATTATACTCCTCACTGCTCCATTTTTCTTTTGCCTCCTGCTCATCAGCATAAGACCAATTATAAATCTGTTCCTTAGAAAATTGTTCACCGGCTAATGCCTTAAACGGTGTTCCGGACAAATATAGAGTATATTTTCGTTTAATATTTCGAAATGCTCTGTCCGTGCGTATGGTATCGACACCTTCCTGCGCTTCATCTACAATCAACAGATCAAACTCCAGTTCACTCATCCATTTTAATTTATCGTATTGACCACCAAAATAAACAGAACCTTTCAACCCCTGCAAAGATTCAAATGCCACCATTCCTTTTAATTCCGAATCATCAAGTGGCATCATGGCACTATTATATTCATCTCTTGATAATACCCCCGCCTTTCCCTTTAATGCTTCTGTTTCTGATACAAAGCAGAGTTCTCCTCTCCACCCGATAAATTTATGAAAATCTTCCGCCCATGAATTTGCAATACTTGGCCTATTAGTAACAATCAAAACTTTCTTCAACCCCATCTGACGAATTAAATCATAAGATGTCAATGTTTTCCCAAATCTCGGTTTTGCATTCCAGAGAAATTCTTTCCCAGAAAATTCTGCCCTGTCATTCTCAAAATATTCTTTTGTTATCTCCACTGCTTCTTTTTGCTCTTTTCGAAGATAATAAATACATTTTTCCCCTTGTTCTTCTATCGTTTCTCTTCTTGAAAATGAATTAAATAATTCTTGTGACTTAGCACCATCAATCTTAAACCATTCTGTCCCCGGATTCCGCTCTATTCCTCTATCTGATTCCAAGTAAGCATGAAAATCCCTATCTGTAAAATATTCACCCGAACCATCCTTATACATGGCATTATCCTGCCACAGAAGATTCCACTTGATATCGGCTGTATGTACCTGCTGATTAATTCTTTGTGAAACACTCTGCTTTTCTGTATATCCTATTTTGGTCCACCCATCATGATAAGAAACTCCCGGAGTATTATACGCATAAATCATAGGAATCACTTTGCGAAAGGATTTTATATTCGGTGTATTCATCTTAGTTCATCTCCTTTGCATGTGATTCTATAAACTGAATTTCTTCCTCTGATAGTCCATATTTCTTATATAACTGCTCGTCAATTTCATGTACGGATTTTAACCAGTCTATACTGAATCAATAGTAAAATCTTGTTTCGGAACCAATCTCCATGTTTCACGATTATTATCTTGTGTAATTTTCAACATCCCCAACATAATTCTTACAAATTTTGTTTTAACATATTTTAACGCATTTTCAGCAGCTTTTCTATTTTCAAATGAACCTAATCCAATGAATGTTTGAGTATACCCTTCATTAGGTTTAGCTATAACAGGAGTACTTAACACTTCCCCAAGCTCTCCCTTCCCATTCACTCGTACGATCAGTACTTTCCATTTATTAAAATTTTCATGTTCATTATCTATGTATTTACATGGAAAATATCTCCAAGAACGCTTATTTTTAATAACACCGATAACGGAAACATCTGTATCGTTTTCTTTATCTTCTCTAAACAAATCTATTTTATCAAAGATATTATTCCGAAAACGCTTATCTTTGCCTTTACTTCCAATTACAGATTTATATTCAGGAAAATCTTTATATAATGCCTCTAAATCAAATCGGTTTTGTAAATAGAT
Source organism: uncultured Lachnospiraceae bacterium (assembly GCA_902795705.1). Lineage (GTDB taxonomy): Bacteria > Bacillota > Clostridia > Lachnospirales > Lachnospiraceae > Butyribacter. The sequence goes on from CADBMH010000342.1 coordinate 2,699, forward strand.
AATATTCATCAAACTATCCTGTTCGCTTTTGGGAGCCGCTTTATATCGAATACTATTCATCTCCTTGTAAGGCGAAAATATCTCTATCGCGCCAAAATCCTTCGTCTTATCATGATATGTAATCGCAACTCCACCCTTGATATCGGTATTCTGAAACACCTTGCTACTATCCTGTTCATAATATAATACTTTCAAATGCGGATCAGAAAGCATTTGCTGATTCCATTGTTTCGGTGTGCTTCCGGCATTAAACAAAAACCTTGCCGGATGTATCATCTCCACCACATCTGCAATATCATAAGCATTTTCTAAAAATTTATTGTATATCGGTGGTGCAAATCCTTTATTATCTCCAAGCGTTTCATCTTGATATGGCGGATTTCCTATAATAAAATCAAACTTCATGATATAATGCCCCTTTCTGCATTTGTAACTAATAATGTTAAAGTATTCTCTATTTTTTTATCGGTATCATATCTTTTTGTACTAAAAATTCTATTGTTTTGTTGCTTCCACCCGTTTTACTAATTAATTTTTTCTGTCCTATAATCTTGACTAAATTAGCAATTTTTTGATATAAATCACGCTTATCATTTTCATATTCTGCATAATAAAAAATAGTTGTATGTACTGTTTCATGCAAAATCAAATCTTTTATAATATCTTTATCTGTAACATCTAAAGAATGTCCAAAAAAATATACATGATGCTTTATCCTTGATTTTTCTATTTCTTCTAAGTGTTTTCTTGCACTATCGCTATCATGTTTAGAAAAAGATTTTTCATATTGTCGTTTTGCACTCTGATATTTTGATAAATATTCAATATCATCTTTTCTGATTCTATCAATCCATTCTTGATGTTCGCTCCCTGTTCCTTTATAAATTCGCTGAAAATACTTTTTAAATCCAATAAATTCAATTCTTTTATTTCTATCTTGCCTTTTCAAATATTCATCTATTCCCAAAACCATATTATTGCTTTCGACTGTACTATCGGCAATAGCCTCTCCATGAATATGATTCACATAATTTGAAATATCATTTGATGGAAAATAAATTTTTTCAAAAATATGTGTATAATTAAAACAAATTACTTTAGATAAAATGATACCTTCTTCGCTGGGGTTTTCACTAAATTTAGATTTCAATACCTCTATATCTAGCGACATTTCATTTATTTCTATTTTTTCTACATATTCACACAAATAGATTTCAAGCAATCGAACCATTTTTTCTAAATCGGCAAGTATAATATCCCTGATTTCACGAAATGTTTTATATTTATATTCACCCGACTCGAATGTTTCCTCGATAAATTTTAAATTCAATATAGGATTAGTGAGCTCATTTGATGCCAAATCATCAAAATTTGTAATATCTTCCTCAAATCCTTTTATAACATTACTTATTTCTGATTCAAAATCAATCCAATTCTCTTTATGATTTTTTTCCAAAACATCCTTGCGAAACAAAAAATAGTCTACCCAGAAATTGTCTTCCATCAAGTTCTCTAGTTGTCTCTGTTGACTAAACAAATTATCTCTAATATTCCCCGTATTTGCATTTATCATTTGTTTGATTTTATCATTAATGTCATGCCAATTTATTATATTTAAATTTCTGGTATCAAAAATTTCTTTGATTACTTCAATCCACTTTAAAAAATCAATGTATTTTGTAGGTAATCCATGTGCTAAATCAAAACCATTTCCTAAAACTAAAATATCCATACCACATTCTCTCCTGTACCTTACTGCTCATTTTCTTTTAGTATTTCCAAAACCTCAGCGGGTGTGACTGCCGGCACTTTAGAACTTCTAAAATCTGAAATATTACAGGTAACAATATAATCTGCCCTGGCTTTTACCGCACATTCGTCTTGTAGACAATCTTCTAAATCACTAAAATTTGCATTTTTTATAGCAGATAAAACTTGCTGATGATCTGCACCAATCACACATACAACCTCACATAATCTGGAAAGCCAGAATCTCACTTCATCCGCTGGCTTCATTTTGATTAGGATATACCACATTGTAGATATCGAATGGAATGCCATATATCCGTCAAATTTCCCTGAAATGCATAACCGCATTAATTCCAAACTTTCATCTTTGTATTTATCTTCTCTTTTTGTCACATAATTTAATAGCACATTGGTATCAAGCAAAAGGACCATATTTTTCATACATAGCCTCCTCTCTTGCTTTCTCATAATTAAAATTCTTTGGAAATGGCGATTTTTCCCTCATCTCCTCCATTTCTTGAAAAGCTTTTTGCTTTCGCTTTAAATCCTCATCTAAAGCACTTCTTGTATATGAAGATGTATTTTTACCTGAAACACCATCGGAAGAAATCCCTTTCTGTCTGGCAATCTCATCTGCCATAACAATAAATAGCCTGATACTATCCTCAGGCAATTTCATTATTTTCTCATACGCTTCCTGTTGCAATGTCATATCCATCTCTCCTTTTTTTTTTTTTGCTCTCCTTTACAGATTCTTATATACCTATTCATTTTTCATTTTCATAAACTCAATACTAGAACACTTCCCTCTCCAATCATAAATTCTGCATTTTGGCTGTCTATTTGCTTTTTTTGTATGATCTGTTTCATCATTATTACCTAACACATCAAAAATAGTCATCTGTGTATAATCTTCTTCTGCAGTACTATATGGAATTGTTCCTGTCAATCCATCCATCTGCCAAATATTCCAAACGATTACATTCAATATCTTCCCATATTCTTTCCCTGTCGGTTTTCTTGAAAACCGTTCTCTCAAGTATTCTTCATAAGTCATAAGCATATTTACACGGGAAATCAAAACATTATCTCCTTGAAATTCATAGCCGTAGGTTGCCTGAAAAGCCCTTAATGCCCACTTTAACCATTCCTTTTCATTATCTGTATTTTCATTTACCACCCGTAACTTCCTGTCTAAAATTCCAATCCGTTTAGGAATCGGTATCATTTCCCCTGTTGCCACATCATACCGACTTACAAGATAAGGTGCTTCTCCACATGTAATTTCAAGTTTTCTGGAATCCACATATTTCTGCCAGTCCTTAGCATTTTCAAATGGAATTCTTTCTGTTGGAATACCGTTTTTATTAAATACATCAGCGCTCCCAAACCAAACTTCATCTACATGATTATTCATCTTATTGCAGATCCATAAAGGAGTAAATACTTCTGCATGCTTTTTGGTTCTCTCTGCTTGTTGCTCCATTGCTTTTCTTGCTCTCGTCTTAATAACATCCGAATTTCTTCCTGTTATCAAAAAAGAGAATATCTCTTCATTTCTTTCATAAGCTTTTCCAAGGGAAGAATATGCATCCGTAGCCCACATAATATTCCTTTTCGTAGTCTTATCAATGAGCATTTTATCAAGCAGCCCAAGTGACTGTATTTTCAAAATATCATCTTGTATATTGATAATCAACCTGGTACTCCCTTCTGTACTCCTTAACCTTGCTTTAATAGAGGTTAAACCTTCACAAATATATTCTAACATATCAAAATACTAATTTCCAGCAATTTTCAAGTTAAGACAAAAGTAGATAACTCATACTTCCCACACCAAAAAGCGAGATAAGCGCTGTAAAATCAATGCTTTAGTACCTTAAAATAAAAGACAATGCACTTTGTATGATGTA
>CADBMH010000343.1 GCA_902795705.1 uncultured Lachnospiraceae bacterium
GACTTTTCTATTTACCTATCCACTAAGGCAGACCTCAGTAAACAGAACCATAACACACCCCTAGAAATCAACCTCATTTTCTCAATATTTATACTCCGTTTCCAAACCCTCCCCAAAATAAACATTGGGGAGAAACCCCCGTTTTCTCCCCATTTCACGCAAATAATATATTTTCACCATATACGAACCTCAAAAAGTACCTCTACTTATGATACGGTTCTCCATTCATGATCCGGTATCCTCTATACACCTGCTCCAAAAGCACCACCCGCATGAGCTGGTGCGGAAAGGTCATCTTAGAAAAGCTGAGAAGCTCATCTGCCTCCTGTAATAACTCCTCCCAGAGTCCGATCGAACCGCCGATCAAAAAGATGATATGACTTTCTCCGTGCAGTCCGAGCCGGTGGAGCTTGTCCGCAAATTCCTCTGATGAATATTGTTTTCCTTCGATTGCCAGTGCGATCACATAGCTGTCCTCTTTTATGTACTTTTTAAGCCGTTCTCCCTCTTTTTTTCGAATCAGTTCTTCTTCATGCTCCGATGCCCGGTCCGGTGTTTTTTCATCTGCCACCTCGATAATCTCCGGTTTGCAGTACCGGCTCAGGCGCTTTGTATACTCCTTCACTGCATCTGTAAAATATTTTTCCTTGATTTTCCCTACACAGAGCACTGTGATCTTCATATGTTTTTCCTTTCCGTTCCTATACAGGTGCAGCCATTTTCAAATACAAACAGCTCACTCATTCCATAGTAAAATCTCGCAAAGTTTTCTCACACCGTCACCCTGTCATCCAGTGCCAGACTGATACAAAGCGCATGATTGATCTTATCCAGAATCTCATCATCCAGATGACATACCTTTTCCTTTAATCTTGATTTGTCGATTGTACGAATCTGTTCCAAAAGAATCACAGAATCCTTTACCAAATCATACTTATGCATATCCAGTGCAATATGTGTCGGCAGCTTTGCCTTATTCATGCGGGAAGTAATTGCCGCACAGATTACGGTCGGACTATGCCTGTTCCCCACATCATTTTGAATAATGAGTACCGGTCTTACTCCTCCCTGCTCGGAACCGACAACCGGTCTTAAATCCGCAAAATAAATATCTCCTCGTCTGATCATCAAAGCCTTCACGCTCCTATTCTATATTCTTATTTCCTATCTTTTCCACTTCCTGAAAAAATATTCAAATATGTACTTTAAGGTTATGATTCACAGTCAGCCGCGAATGCAGCATTGCTTTCGCATGAGGAGAAAGTTAAACCATGGACATAACATATGAAGAGCTGCGCATGCAGTAAGGCTTTGAATGTAATTTGGTGATGTTTGAACGATAGCGGTGAAAAAGTGACAGACACGCTTAAAACTCCGGATAAAAATCATGTGTCCCGATCACTTCACCGTGCCTGTAATATACTCTTGGCACGCGTTTTCCGACATCACAGACAAATTCATAATTAAAGGAATGAGACATCCCTGATATTTCTTCAATCGAAAGATTTTCCTCTCCGTCTCTTCCAAATAAGGTCACTTCCGTTCCGACACGAACCCCCGGAATCTGCGTGACATCCACCATAAACTGATCCATGCAGACACGCCCCAGTATCCTTGCCCTTTGTCCATGTATCAGTACATATCCGATACCGGATAAGCATCTCGGATATCCGTCTGCATACCCCACGGGGATTGTCGCCACTTTCATCGTGCTTTCTGTCGTATAGGTGCCGCCGTAGCCGATCTCCACCCCGGCAGGCAGCTCCTTCACATACGATACAAATGCCTTTAGCTCCATTGCCGGTCTGAGAGAAAGCCGCTCCTTATGCACCTCCTCGGAAGGATACAATCCATACAGGCAGATTCCGTCCCTGACCATGTCAAGATGTACCGCTGGTTCCTCCATGATTCCCGCACTGTTTGAAATATGCTTCACCGGGATATGTATGCCGGCACGCTCCATTTGCCCCGTAAACTCCTGAAACTTCCGAAACTGCTCCATTGCCTTTGTCTTATCTGCTTCATCCATTCTCGCAAAATGGGAAAAGCAGCCTTCTATCTTAAGATTCGGCATGTTCGCAATCTTTTTCACATCCTCCAGACTTTGTTCTGATATCGAAAAACCGATCCGGCTCATTCCTGTGTCCAATTTGATATGTATCTTTGCTGTCTTATTGTCCTTTGCCGCGCACTCCTGTAATTTTTCTGCCATTTCCAAAGTAAATACAGCAGTAGAAATATCATATTTAATCATATCGGGATACTGCTCCGGTGCCGTATAACCTAAAATCAGCATCGGCTTTTGAAATCCCGCCTTTCTAAGCTCAATCCCTTCCTCCAGGATAGCGATTCCGTATGCATCCACTAACTCCTCAATCGTCTCTGCCACAGGAACTGCACCATGTCCGTAAGCATCTGCCTTAATGATTGCCATAAGCTTCGTTCCATCCGAAAGAAGCTTTTTCGCATTCTGCACATTTTCATAAATTGCATCTAAATTAATGTTTGCCTGTACCCTGTAATATGTTCTCTTTTTCACAAAATTCCTCCTTCGAAACAGTATCTCCGTTTTTATTTTTCAAAATCACAATTTTCTTCAATCCCTATAAAATATCCATTAAAACACCTGCTTATTATCTCAACTATCGAAACTCAGGATAGTCGGGATACTATAATAGCTACGGCAATACTTCGGCTAAAAGATCGACAAGCTCTGTCGCTAACATAGAAGAAGAACTCTTCTCTTTAATATATTCCTCTGCCGCCAATCCGTGCAGGTACACTCCGAGAGCTGCCGCTGTAAAGTCTTCCATACCTCTTGCCAGCAGACCGCCTATGATCCCGCTCAGCACATCTCCGGAGCCGCCCTTTGCCAGAGCATGATTGCCGGAAGTATTCAGATAAACCTTTTTTCCATCTGAAACAAAGGTTCTTGCATCCTTTAAAACCAAAACTGCCCCGTTTTTAGGACACATCGCATAGTTCATAAACTCCGCCTGAATTTCAGGAACGGGTATATCCATAAGCCTGCTAAACTCTTTTAAATGTGGTGTCAGGATAAAATTATCCGGAAGCGTGAGCATTCCGTTTTTCACCCATGATTTTTCTGCAGCCAGAAGATTGATTCCGTCCGCATCGATCAGAACCGGCTTATCCTGCACCCGCATCACCTGCGACATAAGCGTTTTCCCCTGCTCTCCTGTCCCGATTCCCGGGCCGATAACCACGGCATCCGCCCAGTTAAGATCATCCTTCCGATCAGGAATTTCCTCTGTATAGAAAGAAAAAAGTGCTTCCGGAAGCTTTGTCTGCAGCATGGTACGGTTATTTTCATGGGAAATGATCTTAACCAGTCCACATCCCGTACGATATGCGGCTTTTGCAGCAAAAAGCGCTGCTCCGCTGATCGACTCCGAGCCTGCGATCACCAAAAGCTTGCCGTAGGTTCCCTTGTTGCTGTATGGTACTCTTTTCGGAAACAAAGTTTCAAGATCGGACGGCTCATAGTGAAACACCCCGGGCTTTAAAGCTTCCAGTGCCTCTTTCGGAAATCCGATATCACAGACAAAGACCTTCCCCGCCTGCAAATATCCGGGATATAAAACCATTCCAAGTTTATTCTCACCAAAGGTCACGGTGATATCTGCCTTTACTGCAGTTCCTAAGATTTCACCTGTTGTTGCCGAAACACCCGACGGAATATCCACGGAAACAATCTTACTTCCGCTTTCGTTCATTTTTTGGATCCATGTCTGATATACTCCGCCCACCTCCCGTGAGAGACCGATTCCGAATATCGCATCGATCAAAACCGGATAACCGGAAAGCTCCGGCGCTGTTACAAAGGAAAGCCCTGTCTTCTTAGCGATTGCGATCTGTCTTTCCAGTTCTTTGCTTACCTTTTCCCCGCCGCCAATCAAAAAAAGGGAAACCTGATATCCCCATTCTGAAAGAATCCTTCCTGCCGCAACTCCGTCCCCTGCGTTATTTCCGGTACCGCACAGCACCAAAATCTTCTCTGTTTTTTCAAAATTTTCTCTGATCTTTTCTGCAAGCGCAAGAGATGCCCGTTCCATCAGAACCAAAGAAGGCATCAGATACTCCCGGATGGAAATTCTGTCCAGGTCTCCCGCCTCTTTTGCATTTAATAAATATTTCACAAAAAACCTCCTGTCCTATATCTGGCACAACAGATATTAAGTTCTATTATTCCGGCATATCATGCCTTTGTATGGAAACATCTTCTATTTTCCAATACTCTCAAACGTTTTCAGCATCCTCCTGTACGGCAACCGCATATGCTGTTGCAAATTCTTTCGTATCCGCTAATGAAATATGAAATTCTTTTATCCGAAGCTTTTCCGCAAGCTCCTTTGCATATCCATTTAAGCGGACATAAGGTGCACCGTTTTCCTCTCTCAGTATCTCCACTTCCTTTGGTGTGATTCCCGAAAATCCGGTCCGGAGCGCTTTCACAACAGCCTCTTTCCCGGCAAAATTCGTCGCAACCCGTCCATAACGCTTAGAAATCAGCTCCTGCTCCGCCTCTGTATAATATTTATCTAAAAAGCTTTTCTTTTCACATGCTTTTTTTACCCTGTCGCATGCGACCTCATCCACACCTACTCCGTAAATTTTCTCCATCTTCATAACTTATTATGCTGCTGGCTCCTTTCTCCATGCAGATTATTCTGCCGTCCCGAAGGAACCAACGCTATTCCTGCTCTCCCTTCCAGATATCATAATCCCTGTCAAACATATCAATGATCCGCTTTCCTAACAGATCATACATATATTTATAGGTCTCCTCATTCCGGATCTCCATCTCCTGCTTATGTAAAATATGCTCGGTCATCGTTGCACGAACAGCCGAAATCCACATTTCCTCCTTCTCAATCTCCTGTGAATTAAGGATCAAGGTTTCATAGCAGATTCGCATACTTTCTATCAGCAGCGCCTCATTTGTCTGCTTAATAAGAAGCGGCACCTCCCTCTGTTCCTCCTCTGCCTTCAGGGTTTTCTCCTGAAGCTCGTCTAAAAGCTTTTGGTTCGCATCCTGCTTTTTCTCCCGGATCGGACTGTCAAGCTCAGAACCGTCGGTCATATTATTCAGTACATTTACCATTAAGGTCTTTTTCAGCTTTTCATAGTCTTTAAGATCGGAATTTAACTTTGCCTGCTTTTTAATCAGGTCATTTAACTCCTTTTCCAGCTTTTTCAGCTTTTTTGTCTTTAAATGATCCGGAAAAAGCTGATGCCATCTTGCATCCAAAGTAAGAAGCGGCACCTGCAGCTTCTTTAGCTCCCGCAGATATTTTTCCTCTAATTCCAGCTGTTCCTGCTGTTGTTTTTTCTTTTTACGCATACCCTGCTCCATTCTATTCAAAGCCCTGCACTTCGTACTCATTTTACCTGTAAAAGTGTCTCCCTGCAGCGGTTCAACATTTGATATACTTCATATTTTCTGGGAATCACCAGATGATCCGAAAGATCTCCTCCAAATGCCGCAAATCCTTTTCTCTCAATTTCCCGATATAAGCTTTCGACACAGTCTCCCAATGTTCTCTTTCCATCAAACATATTCTTCATCATATAGACTAAAATCTGAGCCAGCGCATCTACCTGTTCACTGTCCACAAGCTGCTCCACATACCGAAGCTCCACCTGTTCCTTGTTGACAGAAAAACCATCTGTACCAAATGTTTTCGTCTTAATGCGTTCCTCTCTGTCACCGCCGCGACCACCGTTCCGGCTGCCGCCCCGGCTGTGTCCGCCTGCTTTTTGCTTTCCCGGATATACCACCCGCATATCTGCTGGGACTTCTGCCTCAGACACCGTCTCTCCGGACAACGGAAAAGCTGCCGCCTCCTTTTTTGCCCTCTCCGTGATATCATAGGGCAGATATTCCCTCATCTGAATAATATAATCCGCCTTATGAAAATAAGAGCCGGAGCTTCCTGCTACTAAAATCGTAGAGACACCTCTATCCTCATATAATTCCCGAATCCTGTCAATATACGGTATGATCGGCTCCTCATCCCTGACTACCACACGCTGCATCAGATCATCCCGTATCATAAAGTTTGTTGCACTGGTATCCTCATCAATCAAAAGACTCGCCGCACCCGCTTCTAAAGCTTCAACGGTATTAGCCGCCTGCGAGGTACTTCCGCTCGCGTCCTCTGTATAGAAATGCTTCGTATCCTTCCCATTCGGAAGATTTCTGATGAACATGGAAATGTCCGTATTCTGAATGCTTCTTCCGTCCTCGGCACGCAGCTTCACACTGCTGTCTTCCGTAATGACAAATTCTCTTCCGTCTCCGCCGATATGGTCATAAACACCCCGTTCAATTGCGGAAAGCAATGTTGATTTTCCATGATAACCGCCACCTACGATCAAGGTGATTCCCTTCGGAATCCCCATCCCCCGAAGCTCCCCATGATGTGGCAGTGAAAGCGTGACCGCAAGAGAATCGGGAGCCTGAAACCGGACCGCCCCCTTCATCGGAAGATCCGATATCCCGCTCTTTCTCGGCAAAACAGATCCATCCGCGATAAACGCTGTTAAATTTCTCTTTTCCAGTTCCTCTCTGATAAATTGCCTGTCATCTGCAAGCTCTGCGGTATCTTGTAATTCCTCTGTCTTATATGCTCTTGCATATAAAGTTTTTTCTATACATCCCGGCAGTATATCAAATAAAATCTTAACTAACTCCTCCGAAAGCACGGTTCTTCCTCTCGCCGGAAATCCCACTTGAAAGCGGACAACCAAATCCCCGTTTTCAGGATTCAGCAAACATGCACTCCGCTTTAAGACCTCCTGTCCCGGCATACTAATCCCGATCAAACCACTCTTTCCGGAGCCATGTGCTTCAAAACTCCGCTCTTTGATTTTTTTCCCGAAATGTCTTAGGAGGAAATCCTCTAATGCCGTCAGACGCCACTCAGATTCATATAATTCACCTGAGAAGCCTGCATCTCTCCCTTTAATATGTACGCTTAGCCTCGACGGTGCCGCAAAAGGATCTCCCTGTACATGGTCAATGGAAAGCATATATTTTCCAAAATCATACCGCCCCTTTGTATCTTTATATGCCGGATATCCTCTATGATCAATCCGGCGCAGCGTTTCTCTTAAATCTTCTTTATTCATAATAACCTCCTGCACAAACCAGCCTGTTTCGACCGGCTTTGCCTATTTATAGCTTTATCCTTTCGGTGTACATCTCTTTCACACCTGATACTGCTTTTCTTAATTAAAAATCTTAATACTAGTTTATTATAAACTTGTTAAAATGAACGGTCAAGTAACAGACGAACTTTCCATAGTCAATGAAACAGAAAACCAAACGGTCATATTTTTAAGACAGCAAAAAAACAGAACTTCTTAATCAATTTGATTTCTTTTTGCAAAAGGCATCCTCTAAAATGAGGTACACTACAAAAAATGGGATAATCCCATAAGAAGTTCCTTTTTCCTATTGATTTGAGCTGAATACCTTACAAATGAGAACAAGAGCCTGTCCCCGTTCATCTCAGGCATATTATATTCCAAAAGAAGTATCTTATTTCTTTAGTAAGTTCTTTCTCTCCCTGCAATCACACTACCCTTTTTACTCCCGATATGCATCTCTTTTGCTGCCACATATTTATCCGCAATACACACAAGCACCGCTTCTTTGGAACGGGGCAATTTGAATAATGTCAATGGCCACATATGCCCCTTAATGATATTCTGCTCCTTTTCTGTCAGTTCAAAATCCCTCATCGCATTTCCGAGTGCTGTCTCCGGATGGGAGATTCCATGCTTGTATCCGCCAATATCTTCTTCTCTCGCATTATATAAGTAATAATCATGGAGCAGCGCTCCCTTCACTAACTCTTCCTCGCTGATCCGCCAGCGGAATTTTTCTGCCAACACAAAGCTAAGCTGCGCCACTCCTAAGCTGTGACGAAGCGTATTACTGCTTTTATGCTGTGGGAAATCCTGCATTTGCTGTATGTTCGGATTTTCTAACAGACTGTTTAATTCCCGGTCAAATTTTTCTTTATCATTACACATATATTATAATATATCCTCCGCAAAATACTATAAAAAAGAGAAATGGGCTGTAATCTTTATTTTAATATTACAACAACATCATTCGTATACTCACTTTTGATTGTTTTCTTTCCATCTTTGGATACCGGTCGGATACGGAAATAATATTTCTTGTTTAATCGGATTCTGCTCCCCCTTACTCTCGTCACGATTACCCTTCTTTTCGAAGAGGACGAAACCGTCCTGATCACACGATAGTCCTTATTTTTTCCATTCGTTGACAGAGATATCTCGTAGGACTTTGCTCCGGAAACCTTATCCCATGTAATCTTTATTTTTCTAAGGGACATCCAGCCATAAGCATTCTTCGCCACACCGATATATTTATCCTCCGACCACTTTGAATAAGCCTTCTTACTTTTACAATTCACAAAAATCCGCACACGATACTTATAAAAATTCCCCTTAATCATATCAGCAACCGTAATATCATTCATACCTGTGCTGTCAACTGTCTTTTGTACCTTTCCCTTCATAGTACGAATCTGTAATTCAAATCCATCACCTTTATAAGAACTCGGACTCTTAAGTCCAAATCGGTATTTATCTTGTGCAAAATCCATTCCCTTGATATCAAATTTCTTCACAGGTACGGCAGCACTAACCGTTTTTGCCGTTATTTTTTTATAATGATCCACAGAATATGCATAAAAATCATTTGCGGATTTTCTCACTGCATATACAACATAATTATATTTTTTATTTGCTTTCAACCCTGTCACCTTAACCTCTGCAGAAGCACCGGAGGCAAACTGTTCCCCATTGGCATCTGTCTTTTTCACAATAAAATGATTCGCTCCTGCGGCCCCGGATGCCGCAAAAGAAACCGATGTTTTGGATGCATCCGTCTGTGTTACTGTAAGATTTAAAACCTCCGGACTTGTCACCAGCTCATATACTTCCTGTGATGCTGCAATCAGTTCATCTCCCTGATATGCATTCACTAAAAGCAGGTAAGACTTTCCGGCATCAAGCTCTTTAAATGTATATTTTGTATCTGCAATATCTTTTATCATACGAACCTCAAGTCCGTCATTAAGTGAACATTCATAACGGTCTGCTCCATCTACCGCCCCCCACTGTGCCGTAACAGAATGCTCTGTTCCTGCTGTCTGTTTGATTTCAGTAACCTCAGCCGCACTTGCCTCTATTCTAAATATCAGACAGCATGCCACTGCTAAAAATGCCGTTCCAAGTATCTTAGATATATTTCTCATGTATATTCACAACTCCTTTTTCTATAAACTATATACTTTTTCATATATCTGTTTTATTATACTTCATAGAGTTTTTTTATGCAACATGATTCTTGACTTGTTTTTTACTGATTCAGAAAAGATCCGGTCATTTTTTTCTTTCCCCGGACATAGACTAGAAAAAAAGATTGTACATCATAAAAAGGAGACAGACTATGACAGCATCACCAGGATATCATCATAGACAGATAAAGACTTTTGGGATACTCTTTATCTGCCTGATGCTCATTTTTTCTCCCATTTTCACTCCACTCGCTTCTGCAAAGCCCAAATCGAATACCGGAAGTGAAACGGAAGTCTCTAACTCTCCCGTTGCCATCTCCGCAAAGGCTGCTGTTTTGATTGAAAACCATACCGGAAAAATCCTTTATGAAAAAAAGAGGGATAAGGAGCTGATCCCCGCCAGTATTACAAAGATCATGACACTGCTTCTGATCTTTGATGCATTAAAATCCGGAAAGATCAAAGAAAAGGACATGGTACCGGTCAGTGAGCACGCTGCTGGCATGGGAGGTTCTCAGGTATTTTTAGAGCCGGGAGAAAAGCAAAAGGTTACTACAATGATAAAATGTATCAGTATTTCCAGTGCCAATGACGCTGCAGTTGCTATGGCAGAATATATCGGAGGATCCGAAGAAAATTTCGTCAAAATGATGAATAAAAAAGCGAAAGAACTCGGTATGCATCATACCCATTTTATGAACTGCAACGGACTGGATGATTCCATCAAAAGCGGACATTACAGCAGTGCCTATGATGTCGCACTGATGTCCCAGGCTTTGATCATGAACTATCCGCAGATAAAAAAATATTCTACAACCTGGATGGATGAAATCACACATCACACCAAAAAAGGAGACACTAACTTCGGTCTGACCAATACAAACAAATTAATCCGAACCTATGAGGGCATTACAGGCTTAAAAACCGGTTCCACTTCAAAAGCCAAATATTGCCTTTCTGCCACTGCTGAAAGAAACGGTGTCAGTCTGACCGCAGTGATCATGGCAGCCCCCGATCATAAAGTCCGTTTCACAGAAGCTGCTGCTCTCCTGGATTACGGTTTTGCAAACTGCCGGACTTTCACGGACAAAACAGCAAAAATAAAACTGAATCCGCAAAAGATTTCCGGTGGAAAAAAGGAAACGATTCTCCCGCGTATCGAAAAAAATTTCACCTACACGATCGTCGGAGATCACGGAAACAATAAACTAAACCGTAAAATCTATTTCAAGAAACACTTAAAAGCACCGATGAAAGAAGGTGATGTCATTGGCAAAATCCGTTACTTCTATGATGGTGAAGAGATTGGCAGTCTGGATATTCACGCCGCAGAAAAAATAGAAAAGGCAGACTTTCTGAGTCGGTTCTGCCATACAATAAAAGCCTTTTGCTTCTGTCGATAAACAGAAGCAAAGGCTTTTCCGGATATACATAAGTTTTCATTAATTTTCCTTGTTTTCAAAAGTACCGTATACAAAATTCCCCTTTCCATCATATTCAAATATGAATTTATTCAAGGCTTTTGCATTTTCTACCGGATTAAACTCCGAAGTAATGCCATCCGTCATCACCAGGTCAGAACCGGAATTTGTATAATATCCGCTGATCGGCAGCTGTAATTGATGAATCTTAGTCGTCCCCATCATCAGCACGGATTTCATATAGGAAAGGATTTCCTCGTTTGTCAGATCAGTAGTAACATTTTTTAAAACCTTGTTGGCAAGCTTGATCCACTCTGACATTGGCAGAGTTTTTAATTTGTCAAATACCGCATTGATCACAGTCCTTTGACGCCAGGTTCTTCCATAGTCATCCCTCAGACCGTTGACCGTCGTTCCTGCCTTGCGGATTCGGCAATAGCCAAGTGCCTGCTGTCCGTTCAACGTCTGTTCTCCTACTTTAACATTACGATATTTTTTCTTACGGATATAGTTCGTGGAATTTAAGTAATTTGCCTCAGATTCCGTCACAGTGACCTTGACACCGCCAACTGCATCTACCGCTTCCACGAACGCATGAAATCCCACCTCAACATATCCATCTAACTTAATATTATAATTTTGTGCAATCGTCTTATAAAGAAGTCTGATGCCGCCATAGGAATTTGCCGCGTTGAGCTTTGCATGTCCATATCCGGGAATCTCTACATAGCTGTCACGCATCAAAGAAGTGGTTTTTAATGTATTATGCTTTAAATCCATCGTCGCAATGATCATTGTATCGGTAAGACCGGCCGCACTATAGTTCCTGTCCTTTCGATAATCATTACCGACAACCAGAATATTGACAATCTCCTGATCGGAATTCACCTCGATCCCGCTTAAATCTACTTCCTTTAATCTCCCATCCGTATCACGATTGATATTATCCAGAGTTCCCATAAAGGTAATCTGTGCTTTCGCCACAAAAAAACCAAGCACGCCACTGATGATCAATAAGATAACAAATATGATCTTCTTCCACATAATGATTCTCCATTCCTCTGATTCATTTCAAAAATGATTACAATATAGGGCTCTGCTGTCCCTGTAAACCCAAAAGAGCTTTTCTTCTATTATTCCTCCTGCGTTTCTGTCCGGTTAGGATCCTGATAGACAAATTCGTCTTTTCCATTGTATTTAAAAATAAATGTTTTCATGATATCTTCATTTGCCGATGCATCATAAAGACTCGAAATCCCGTTCGTGGGAACCAGACCGCTTCCGGAGCAGTATGGGAATTCCCCTTTTCCCGTATACCGGTAATATCCGTCATACGGAATCTGAAGCTGATTCACCTTCGTCGTCCCCATCATGATAATATCTTCTAAATACCCGTAAATCGAATCATTGTCTAAATCGGTCTTTACGCACTGTGCCACCTTTTCCGCAATCTCTAACCACTTCGCCTTCGGTAGTGTTTTCATCTTCGTAAAAATAGCACTGAGCAGTGTTCTCTGCCGCCAGGTTCTTCCATAGTCATCAATCATCCCACTCGCTGTCACAACAGGCTCGCCGATCTTATCCTTACCTTTACGAATCCTGCAGTAGCCAAGCGCCTGATTTCCGTTTAATGTCTGCTTTCCGACTTTGAGCTGGTGATACTGTTTTTTGACATAATTTGTCATATTCAGATACCTGACCTCCGTATCCGTAAGCTCAACTTCTACACCTCCGACCGCATTCACAACATTTTCAAATGCCGTAAATGTTACCAGTACATAGCCATCTAATTTGATATGATAATTAAGCGCAATTGTCTTATAAAGATTTTTAATACCGCCGTTATTTACAGCCGAATTAATCTTTCGGTCTTCCTCTGTTCCGGCAATTCTGGCAACCGTATCTCGCATGATCGTCGTAAGTTTCAGTGCTCCGTGCTTCTTATCCATTGTGGCAATCATCATCGCATCCGTCAGCCCGTCTGAACGAAAACCACTAATCTTTTCTACCCGCTTATCTGAACCAACCAGGAGAATATTCACCACGCTGTCATCTGACTCTGCTGCCACTCCCTCCGGAAGCTCGACATCTTTAAAAACATTCTCCGTATCTCTCGTCACCTGATTTAAAGTACCTGTCATGATACTCTGCATTTTTGCAATGCCAAAGCCCACCGCGGCGCTTATTACGATCAAAATCCCTAAGACAATTTTTTTCCACATATTTTAACCTCATGCTGCGCATTCTATCTCATAGTTAACGAATTTAGAAATTGCCGTATGCCGGACTGCATATGCTTCCATCTATGGCATTGCAGTCCGGCATAGTGCAATTATTTAATTCGTTTACTACAACGGTCTTCCCTGTTTTTCTTCCATTTTTTTCAGAACACCGTCTGCTATTGTAACATATTCATTGATAAAATACAACTTTTATCCGGCACGGCGGAATAAATTCTTATATGCTTTCTTTTTCCCTTTCGGATAACTCATCCTGCACTTTTTCGGTACACCCTTTCTCGCATACTTTCCGACTGACTTTAATTTCTTCGTCTTAACCTTGATTTTCTTTAACCTTTTGCAGCCCGCAAAAGCCCGCTTCCCGATTGCTGTCACATTTTTTCCTATAGTCATTCCGGTAAGCTTTTTATTATTTGCAAATGCCTTTGCACCAATCTCTGTCACCTTATATACAACATTTTGATAAGTAATAGTATCCGGAACTGTTGCTTTTTTTACATTACTTTTTCCCTTTGCACATGTTACAGTTTGATTCCCATTTACTTTATAACTGACACCTGCCACCTTGAAGGTCGTCCCTTTCTTTAACGGCTCTTCTGCCGGTGCCACGCCGCCCGTGACAATCACCTCACAAATGTGCACCTTGTTTAATTCTCCGTTATATACGACCACCGGTGTTGTCCCTGCCTTTTTTGCATAGACGAAACCATCCTCCGTAATATCCAGGATACTTTCATCTGCTGCGGCAAAATATGTCATTCTGTCATAATAAGTATATACCCGGTTAGTCGGAAGGAAGTTCACCTTAATCTGTCCATAAGCTCCCTTCTCCATTGTTAACTTTGCATCAACCTGAAAATCGCCCGGTGCATCATACCCGTCCACAAATTCGATCTTACAGCTTGCAGTCTTTCCATAAGCGGAAGCGGTAACCGTAACCTCACCATATCCTTTCGGCATAATCGTTCCATCCTCCGTAATCTCAGCCACAGAAGGATCATCTACACTCCATGTAAAGGAATCAATCGGCAGATGAAAAGGAAATGTAGTAATCAGTGAAGAGAGTGAATATCCCATATAATCCTCATCCTCCTGATAGTACATATAATAATAGGTATCATTCTTAAACCGGATTCCCTGAATGATGTCCTCGATTGTTCCCTCCTGCCACTTTGCATAGAAGGTATCTCCCTCTTCTGAATCAAGATGAATAAATTTATCCGGTGTAAGCCGCACCTCTTCTCCGTCTTCATTTGTCATATACCAGCCTAAAAAGACGTATCCCGCCTTCACAGGATCTGCCGGCATATCTTCATAGCGGATATAGGCATCTCCATCACCGTCTCTGGTAACCATCATCTCTGCATATAATTCATCATCAACCATAAACCGGATCGGTACATTTCCTTCTGAAACGGCACCCTCAAGATTTTCAATGTTTTCATCCATGAATCCGAGTCTGTTCGTGATCCATTCCTTTAATCTTGCAATTTCATTATCATAAGTCAAAATAAATTCATCGTTTCCAAAAGTATTCTCCTGATCCTGCGGATCCCAGTAATTCATGCCATCAGCCAGATAAGAAGACTTCACCTGATAGTTTGCATATTGTGAAAAGTAGATCTGCTCAGCATATTTATCAAGCTGTCCGCCCTCTTTAATGGAATCTCTTAAAATAGCAGCCAGCCTGTGATATTCCGAAACCATTTTTTCTTTAAACTGCGGATCTGACAAAAGCTGTTTTATCCATGGAGCCCTGTTTACATGGATGATATCCTCGTAGTCTCCCGCATTTGTCTGATATGCAGCCCATGCCACAAAGTCAAAATCCCAAAGCGGCCCCCAGTATACAAGACCGTTTCTCTTTTTATATAAATAGGTACTGCCACTTAAATATCCATCTCCATTTGATGAAAACTCCTGAAAAAGATAATAATCGATCGTAGATAATACATCCAGATAATCCGTATATGACTTTCCATCCTCGTCTTTAAAATCCTTTCCGTAAACGGCATTTTCAAGCTTCTGCAGATACTGCTCGATATATCCTCTCTGCGCTTCGACTGCTTCATCAGTATTTTCTTCATTAAACTCCGGATTTTCCAGATTGAAATTGTAGTGCTCCGTAGCAACTGACTGTAAATTTTCTGATTCCTCCATGGAAAGCAGATATCCGCCGGATATTGTTTCCTCATCGGTTGCATGTCTTGCTTCCTCCAAATCATCAATATCCACTCTGGTCTTTCCGACACGCACCTGTTCACACAGAAAATAACTTCCGAGATACTCGCCGTTCATCACAACCTCAACCGGTACGCTCTTAGGCGTGTATTCCATCCCCATCTGCTCTCCCAGCCAGTAGGTGTATTTGTTCCGAAGCAGAGTATAATCATAATAATTTGCCAGTAAAACCCAGTGCTTGTTTGCACCCATACCAAAGAAATCCTGTTTTTTATCAAACTTTAATTTATATGGCTTTTTAGAGGTCATCCATGTGGAATTTCCTCTTCCGCGAATATAATCCAGTGAACAGGTCTGTGTTTCAAAGGTTTTATCGCTATACTCAGACACATAGCCTTCCGGCACCTGAAGAGTCACATCCCCGTAACACTCTGTATCATGATTACTGTCAGCATTCATTTCTGCTATCGTTCCGAGTTCCTCATCAATCGAAAAATCCATAACCGGCGTACTGCTCTCAGAGAACAAAACACTCTCTAAAAAAACACTTGCCGTATTTCCCGTAGAAGCAAGCAGTCTTTTTTCCACAGCCTGATTTGCATCACCTTTTTCATCAACCGCCTCACTATAGACAACACGAACAGAAATACGATGCTCTCCTGTCAGCCCAAACTTACTGACATCTACACACATCGCTGTAGTATCTGCCCAGATATTTTTCTTTTTCTGACGCTTCACAGACACAGAGACAAAGCTTTCTGTCTCATTATCTTTATAAAAATAAATCGTTCCCTTTGTCTTCCTCTGTATCATTACCTGATAGATCAAGCGTCCCGCCTTATAGGTTCCGAAGTCAAAGGTTCCAAGCTCAAGCCTTGTACTGCTGATCGCCCCGGTATCTCCGGTAACTAAAAGCCCCATCACGCCTTCATTCGCTTCCAAAGCTTTATATTCCGGTGTCTGAACCGAAGCATCTGGCGCCGGAACGACCTTTTTCTCCTCAAATGCCTGTCCGACTGCAAGCTTTGTAAAAGCTGCCGGAATCTCCTCGACAAGCTTTTTCACAGAATCCTTATTTCGGGAAACAGACTTCCCTGCAGCAAAGGTTCTCTTTTCCTTAGCTGCCGCCTTTGCAGGAAAAAAACTCCCCGCCGGAAGCGCAACAGCTCCCGCCAAAATAAATGCCATACATCTTTTGAAAAATCCTCTTGTCTTCATACCCTCACTCTCCTCATATTTTTTATTTTTACTCTCCGATCATTTCAGAAAGTGTACTATAAAGATACTCCATATCCACAGGCTTTGTCAAATGCGCATTCATGCCCGCATGTAAAGAACGTTTCACGTCCTCGTCAAACGCATTTGCCGTCATCGCAATGATCGGTATCTCCCTGCAATCCTCTCTGTCCATACCTCGAATTTCTTTGGTCGCTTCTAAGCCGTCCATCACAGGCATTCGCACATCCATCAGGATCGCATCATAATAATGCTCCGGCCTCTCGGAAAACATCTTCACCGCAATCTGACCATTCTCTGCAATCTCCGCTTCCATCCCCTCCATAGATAAAAGCTCTGTCATAATGATCGCGTTCACCTCGACATCCTCTGCAACCAAAATACATTTACCGGAAAGATCAACCTTTTTCTTTTTCTTTTCCTTCTCCTCCTGCAGACGTTTCCTCATGATTTTGCCGTATTGTTCTAACACATTACTTGCAAACAGAGGTTTTGACACAAAGCCGTCCACTCCGGCTTTTCCGGCCTCCTCCTCAATTTTCAGCCAATTATATGCAGATAAAAGAATGACAACATTTTCATCCTTTAAAGCAGTCTTGATCCGTTCCACTACTGCAAGTCCGCTTCCGTTCTGCACCTCCATGTCAACCAGAACCAGATACTGACCTTCCCGTCTTGCACTCAGCAGCCGGATTTCTTCCAGTGCTTTCCATGTGGAACTGCATATTTTGGCATTGACACCGACTTCCTCAAAGATAAGCTTTGCATTTTCCTGCTCTTCCGGATTGTCCGTAACGATCAAAAGCTTCAGCTCCTCCGGTCTGATAAGCTCATCAAGTTCATCATGCTCCTTATCCGCTTTTTTCAAGGTCACTTCTATGATAAAATTCGTTCCTTTTCCCTTTTCGGAAGACACACGGATCGTACCATCCATCATATCAATGATATTCTTTGTGATTGCAAGTCCCAGTCCCGTTCCTTCATATTTACTGGTGGTTGTCGCATCCTCCTGAGAAAATGCCTGAAACAATCTCGGAAGATATTCCTTGTCCATACCGATTCCGGTATCCTGAAGACTGAATTTGATCGTAGCCTGATCTTCAAAAGACGCAACCTCCTCAATCCCCATGAAAACCATACCGCCGGGTTCTGTAAATTTCACGGAATTCTCTAATATATTTAAAAGCACCTGTTTTAATTTTGCATCATCACCGATGTAATAATGATCTAACTTTCCCTTGACCAGACACTTATATTTCAAACCCTTTCCCTTGCACTGACCGTCAATGATCATATTGATCTGATCAATGAAACTGTTAAAAGCGAACTCCGTCTTCTTTAAGACCATCCTCCCGCTCTCAATCCTGCTCATATCCAGAATATCATTCATCAGCTCCAGAAGATGTTTGGCACTTCCATGGATTTTTTCCAGATATCCCCTGACCGTCTCCGGAAGATCCTTTTCTCTTAAAGCGATATTATTCAGACCGATGATCGCATTCATCGGCGTCCGAAGCTCATGGCTCATACGAGACAAGAAAGCAGTTTTTGCAACATTTGCCTGCCTTGCTTCCTCCAATGCAAGCGACAATTTTTCATTGATCTCCGTCTGCTCTCTCTTAATGTCCGTAATATCACTCTTTAAAACCACATAAAAATCAGAATCCGGCTCTGTAGCATAAAAATCAAACCGCTTATAATAAATCTCTCCATTAATGTCAACAGCAATATTGACTACATATGGATTTTTCAACTGCAGATTCTGATCTATGACTTCCGGTCTCAACTGCTTCGCCTGAGTCTCCTTTTCTTCGAATGTCCCATGCAGCACAGGAAGCACCTGAGACTTAAGATATGTTAAATAGTCTCCCTGCCTCTCTTTCGGAAATATACTTCCTTTCTCAATCAAAGAAGAATCTCCGATAATCACACCATATTTTCCATTCGACAGGTAAGCAACCATATCAAACTGGCGACCGAGAATCTCATTTAATAGAATACTTTCCACCTTATGCTGATACTGATTTAATAACTGATCATCTTCCTGCTTTCGAAGTGACTGTCCTTCTTCTACAGATTTTTCCTTTTTCTGCATACAATCGGTTCCCCCTGTTTTTTAATTATCTAAATGGGTTCCTTGATCCTAATATAGCAGATATGAATGGTCTGCTATACCAGCGCTTCCATTCCTGTCTACAAACAAACTAGTTCAATGAAGAAATAAGGGCTTTCGTCTTTTCTAATGCGCCCTGCATATTAAAATCTCCCACAAAACCCTGTATTTCTTTGATTTTATCACCTGCAGAAGCATCTTCAAATGTGTGCTCCATAATCCGTTCCAAAAGCCCCTCTGCCTTAGCAACCTCAAAGGTCTCCAGATTTGCCATGAGCTCTTTCAAATTGGAGAGAAGCGCTTCTTTTTTCATTTGATTTCCTGCCTTCGGTGCTTCTGCTTTTTTTCCATCCGATGACATAATTTCTAAGATCTGATTTGTCCTGTCACGATAGAGTGTAAATAATTTCTCATGATCTGCATCGATTTTTGCAATGTCGCCATCCTTTTCCGCAAACTCCTGCTCCTTGGCAAGCTCAGATACATCCATGACACCTACGGATTTCGAACTGCTCTTCAGTCCATGTACCTGAATACCGTAATTCTCAAAATCCTTATTTTCATAATATCCTCTGATTTCTTCAATCTTAGCAGCAGCTCCTTCTGCATACTTTTTCAATATCCTCAGATAAATTGCTTCATTATTCTGACAATACTGAAGTCCCTCTGCTGTGGAAACCCCCGCCTCTGTAAGTGCACTGATGATTTCTGCATTTCCCATAATATAATCCTCCCTTTTCAGAATTTAATTATTTTTCTCTCATGTTGTAATCTGTATCTTCATCGATCATCGTAAGCATAATATCTGCAAAATACGGATCGAACTGTGTTCCTTTTCCCTTTTCAATCTCGCTTCGCACAATTTCCTGTGAAAGCACGTCCCTGTAACTCCGGTTTGATGTCATCGCATCATAAGCATCTGCTACCGCAATGATCCTCGCCTCCTGCGGAATCTCCTCTGCCGCAAGTCCGTCCGGATATCCTCTTCCGTCGTATCTCTCATGATGCCATCTGGCACCGGTCACTAACTTCGGAAGCTCTGTAATATTCTTTAATATCCTCGCTCCCATGACCGGATGATTCTTAATCATATCAAACTCATCATCGGAAAGTCTTGAAGGCTTATTGATGATTGCATCCGGAACACCAATCTTTCCCACATCATGCAAAAGTCCGGTCATATAGATCTCTTCCTGCTCTTTCGCAGGATATCCTGCCCTTTTTGCAATCTCCTTCGAATACTCTGCCACCCTGTTTGAGTGTCCGCTTGTATAAGTATCCTTTTGATCGATGGAACTTGCTAAACTGCTGACAATCTGCATGGAAAGACGTTGATTTCTCTCATATTCCCTTGTAAGCTCCATCGTTTTCTTTTCCACTTCATCGGAAAGATTCTGCTGTAATCTCGTCAGATCAATCGTATGTCTGACGCGCGCGATCAGCACCGCAGGGATAAACGGCTTTTTAATAAAGTCCATCGCTCCGACATCCAAGCCCCTTGTCTCTGTCTCTGCATCCTCATCTCCGGTCAGGAAAATGACAGGAACCCTTCTTGCACTTTCAATCTCACGGATTTTTTCTACCGTTTCAAAGCCATCCATTACAGGCATATGTACATCTAATAAAATCAGATCCGGTGTATTTTTATGCAGAAAATCTACAAGATCCGCCCCCGAATGCAAAGCGCTGACCCGCATTTTTTTCTCAGTAAGCGTATAACCGATCAATCTTAAATTTTCCTTATCATCATCTACAACTGCAATCCAATCACTCATAGCCGTCTCTCACCTCATCACCATTCTTCATATGCATGATTCATTTTAAAAAACAAAAAACACCTACTTTAGTATACCATAAACTCGCCGATACGCAAGTATTGTTTGAGGATTTGAATGAAAAAAAGTGACTGTGAATAGTAACGCAGGATTTGACGAATTATCCTTTCTCGGATATAATAACTTAGATTTACATAGAACAAGAACAAAAGAACAGGAGGTTTTCTCTATGGCACGCGGCGCTGGAAAAAACAGTTGGGCATTATTTTTATTGGTACTGGCAGGTATTGTGATCGGAAGCTTCATCGCACAGGCGACAAGCGGCATCTCCTTTTTAAAATGGTTAAGCTACGGCAGCCACTTCGGACTGACCAAGCCTCTTACCTTAGATTTAGGCATATTGGTTCTGACCTTTGCCCTGTCTATTAAAATCACCTTAGGCAGCATCGTCGGAATCATAATCGCCGCGATTATTTATCATTTTATATAATTTACACTATTTTCCTTAATTACTATTGGAAGCAAAAACGCAACAAAACAAAAGCTTTTGCTTCCTTCTTTTAATCCCTTCGCTCGCCTTCATTTTCATAACATTCACAAAATCTTGCCGCGAAGGAAGGTTCTTCCCCTGCAGCATAAAGATGGGAAATATCCCCGAACTGGTTGATTCGAAACGATGCAATCCCCTTTCTTCTCTCCTCGGTAATAACCGTAGTCACAGAAGACGGCACGGCACAGAAGTTGTGCCATAAAATCATCGGCGAACAGTGGATCAAATGACTTAAAAGCACACATTCTATTCCGAAATGACAGAAAAAAAGAAGCGTATCATTATTCGGAGACTCTGCATGGTAAAAATACCCCTCCGATGCATCACATCTTATGTAACCATGTTTTTTCAGCACAGTATCAAATTCAGTACATACCCTTTCATACTCGACATCTACTCCTGCCTCCGCCATCACCTTTTCTTTTTTCCATGCATCCGCATCATAAAACACCGGATTTTTCGTCCAGTCCTGCGGCAGCCAGTCCCATGCAATAATCTTCTCCCCACCTGCATCCGGTCTGAAGATCGTTGTCGGAAATTCCTTTAACCATTCGCAGACGATCGCATCCTCCCTTCCCAGAGCTTTCAAGGAACAGGATGCCGTATCCTTAGCCCTTCCAAGCGAAGAAACATAGATTGTCTTGATGTTCTCTCCTTTTTCAGACATTTTCTGCACTCTTTTGGCAGCTAATTCTGCTTCTTTCCAGCCTGTCTCCGTCAGAGAATCCCTTTCATAATCCGGATCCCCGTGCCTGATAAATACTAATTTCAAACGATACACCCCCTGTAGAATTGCTCCTTCTATCATATCACAAAACAATCCATTTCTGCAGAAAAATTTCCTATACAGCAAAAAGGCCTTACCAGATAAAATCCGATAAGGTCTTTTCCCTTTATGTAATAAACTTTTCTCCCGCTTTTAATCTATTTTTTTAATAATCTGCTGATCTCATCTACCATTTCATTAATGACACCCGCCTGTACACTCACTTCTTCTGTATTATTTGCATTATTTTCCGCCATCGTACTGATAGAGGCGAACTGCTCATCTTCGCTCCGGATGCTTTCTGCAATATCCCGATTGATCACTACCGTCCTTCCGATCACCTCTGCCTGTCTCTTATGTGCCTGTTCCATTTCTCTGATTGCATCTGCAGACAGGTCAAGCATACCGGTCATTTCCCTGACATTTCCAAACACAGCCCTGAACTGATCGTTCTGCTCGGAAAGCTTCGCCGCATTCTCATCGATCTGCGATGTAATTTCCCTGACATTTTTTTGCACACGCTCAATGATATCTCCTACCTCCATCAAAGAATTTTGCGTATTATCCGCTAATTTTGCCACCTCTGTTGCCACGACCGCAAACCCTTTTCCTGCCTCTCCCGCTCTGGCTGCCTCTATTGAAGCATTCAATGCTAAAAGACTGGTGGAGGAAGAAATCTCCTGAATCAAATCCAGGGTTGCCCCGATTTCTTCCACGGCCTTTGAAAGCCTTTCCGCGATATCCGTCGTAACTGACATGGAATTAGCCACAACGGAATTAATGCTCTGCAGATCATTTAATGATTTCTCATTTTCCCTTGATTTTTCCAGCAGCTCATCGGAGGTTGCTTCCACCTTTTCCACATTCTGCTTGACGATTCTTTCACAATCTCTCAGCTCCCCGAGATTCGCCATGCTTTCATCTGCCTTATTGCTAAGCCCCCGGCTGTTTGCCGCAAGCTGCTCACTTGTTGCGGAAAGTTCTTCAGCAGATGAACTTTCATCCTGAGAAATTTCTAACAGCACAGAACCGGCTGTAACCATTTTCTCCGAGATTTCCCGCACAGCTTCCATAATATTCAGCACTTTTCTGTTATTTTCCTCTAATTCATCCTTTTTCGCCGTTACCAGAAAATTCAAAACAAAAAAAATAAAGAGCAATAATCCCGCCAGGGACAAAACCAGCCCCACCAGACACATAATGATATCTGTCACAAACAGTTCATCCTTTACCGGAAGCAATCGGGTTCCCCTGACCGCCCAGCCGATAAACAATGAAATCATGCAGACAATCCCGTTAGATAACAGCAGCCTGAAGTCTAAGAAAAAGGCTATTAAAACCAAAAAGAAAAACACTATAACACCGGAAAAATTTGTTTCCCTGACCAAACATTTTATCACGGTAATACTTCTAATCCAGTACAGTTTTATCGTTTTTCTGTTCCCGAATAACTATACATGGGGCTGTACCTTTTTATTTTTGATTTATATTCTTATCCTTTTTGATTTAAAATTTATGCTTTTTAATCTCTTCTTTTATTCTGCACTATTAGTCTTGGGACATATTCTTCATACTGAACAATATTTTTCAGGAGAGCCTGTTTTTGAAAGCGTATGGTTTCGTATCATTATTTTTTCTTCTTATGCCCTGACCAGCCTCATGATTACCTATATCATAGATAAATTTATCCGGCTGATGCAGGAATGAGAGGATGAAAAAGAGCTGTTCGCCGAAAAGCAGCTATGGTATTATCAAAATCTCAATCTGATGGATAAGGAGCTTCGAAAATTCCGTCATGACATCAACAATCACTTTCTGTGTATGCAGGAATTGTTAAAACAAGAAAAGCTTTCTGATCTTAAGCTCTATTTTCAGGACTTAAGCAACGGATATTCCCAGAGCGAAAAACTGTATTCCTCCGGAAATGTAATCATAGATTCCATTTTAAATTACAATATCACCCATCTGTGCAGCAGCTATGTCAATCCAGTCGTATACGGAAAGCTTCCGGAAATCGTCACAGTATCTTCGATGGATCTTTGTACGATTTTTTCCAATATGCTGTCAAATGCGATCAAGGGAGCAAACCTGCTTTCAGAAAAAAATGATATGACGATCCGATTTCAGACAGGTAACAAATTCTTCGCAATCTGTGTAACCAACCGGACTATTCCTGCCTGGAAAAGAGAAGAAATGATCAAAAAAGAATCTGACCGGAATCACGGCCACGGATTTAAAAAAATACAAGAAACAACAGAAAAATATATAGGAAAATTTGAACAGACAGAGGATACCGAAACAGGTATTTTTATGATGCAGGTATATTTACCGCTTTAGCATCCCGGTTCAGACCGGCATAACAGCATCCCCCGTCAGAACAGAAGCATTCAAACCACAGGAGGACAGGTACATGAATGAAATCACATTAAATATCATACTATGCGATGACCAGCCGCAATCTGTTGCGACATTAGACGAATATCTGAGAGATTATTTGAAAAAAAACAGAATCCCGTATCAGATACAGCATTTTTATACTCCCGCAGAGACATATGAATATATAAAATCCCATACCGTACATATTATCTTTATGGATCTCAAATACGGAAAAAAGGGGGATGACGGAATTCTTTGGATTAAAAAAATCCATGAAAATTTTCCGGATACCCTGGTTCTCATCATCACAGCCTACGAACAAAGATATAAGGAAGGATACCGGGTTCGCGCCTTCCGTTTCATGACGAAACCTCCGTTCAGACAGGAACTGGAAGAAAATATGAACGATTGTCTACAGGAGCTAAATGACTTAACGACGATTTTATTAAAACAGAAAAAGACCTGCTTTTCTGTTCCGCTCAGGTCTGTGCTGTATCTGGAAGCATATACCGGAGAAAGTAAGATCTACACAAAGGATAAACTCTATTACGATCAGGACAGCCTGCTGCAATGGGAAAAGAAACTGTCCGGTTTCTCCTTTTTTCGAATCCACAAAAAATATCTGATTCATTTTAATTATGTAACGGAAATCATCACAAGCAGCCATGAAATCATCCTCGAAGGTGGCATAAGACTTCCCGTGGCAAGAAGAAAGTGGACAGAATTTCTCAAATGCTTTATGCAATTTGATGTTTCAAAAAACACCGGGAAACGGTAACACTCCACTCAAAGAAACAGCCGGGCAGTACAAAGGTGATTCATCAAAGGTTTCTTATTCCTACAGAACAGGAAACCCCTCCTTGTATTCCTTGAGCATATATGGATGCTCCTTTGCATATGCGGCAATCTGCTCACCCAAACCATCCCGAACCAGCTCATTCATAGCTTCAGATGGCACCTGCCCGATTTCCGGACAGGTCGGTGTCAGACAGACCTTTTCCCGTCCGTCAGGAAGCCTCATGTAACGAAGTGGCCAGATTTTGCAGTCAAACGGCTTATCCTCCTCCGGAAGAATACACCCCTTTTCTGTGTCCAAAAACGGACAGGCAGCTTCCTCCTCCGGATCATCTGTCCTGTATTTGTCTCTCAAATCAGTAATCGCATACCTGCCGTATTCATCTTCCTTAAAAGAATATTTTAAGATCTCTCCCTTTGTATCAAGAGGATATTTTTCCGTAAAATCCAAAGAAAGTCTCGGCACCTCCCACAGGCTTTGTCTGCGAAACACGCAGCAGAATCTGCATGCAGCGCACGCTTCCTTTGATAATATCTTTTTCAGCATATGTCTCTCCTATTCTTATTCTACTTCTAAAATATGGTGGCAAAAGCATTTTCCCTCCCCGGCTCAATATCAACAGATAACGCTATGATATTTCCCAAGCATCAGATCCGGATGGTACGACAGCTTTGCCCTTCGAAGCCCCGGCAGACCGATATCCTCTTCCCTGTTGATCCACTCTGCATTATACTCTTCATACAGATATTCCGCAAATGCCTGATTGATCATAGCAAAGCCGCCGGCATCCGCATACTCTCCATAGCATTTTTCAAAATGAATATCAAAATTTCCCGGCGAAATTTCCGAAGCGAGCGTCATGGCAGCCGGCATCTCGTCTATGTACATCACTGCCCCAAAAAGTCCCAGCTTATCAAAAAACTTACAGGCATCATAGATTTCAAGCCGCTCCACAAAAGAAGAATCAATCCTCTCCTCCTGTAAGGCAAACCACTCTTCCTCCACAGCTATAATATCCTTCGTCAGCATATGAAAATTCTCCGGACAGACAAAGGAAAGCTCATATTCCGGATAAAGACGCTTAAAATGCAAAACCCTGTTTTTCTTTTTATGATTTTTCTTTCCGGAAAGCAGCGCCAGATGCTCCGCTGTATATAAGTAATCTGTATTTCCTTCGTCCGTGGCAAATGCCTCCTGCTCCATCCGGTGATATCCTGCCAGCCACTCTTTCTGTTCTTCGGTCAAAAAAATATATTTCACCGAATGACCGCGTTCCTTCCGGTCATTCTCCAGCCGCTCCACTGCTCCCTCTATATCTCCGTCCCCCAGTGGGAAAGCAATTCCGTTTCTTCCGGGAAGCCGGTTCCCGGTATATGACCGAAACAGAAAACCCTCCTCTATCGCAATGCGGATATTGTACTTTTCTCGCAGAAGAAAAATATTTACGGCAGATACATCGCTTCCCTTCGCACCCGTCCTTCCGACAATGCATTGAATTTCTTCTATATCACCGATTTCCGGTATCTTCCATTTAAGCATAAAACACCGTCTTACCTTTCACTTTTTCTCTCTAATTCTAATTTTACGAACAAAGTCTGGATATTATCCCGGATTTTATTCATAAAAAATACGGATAAAACGCATATACATCATTTTATCCGTATTTTTCCTTTTAGGCAATCCTTTTTTAGATACTTTTTCACGTTTCCTGTATTTCGTCATTCCGACTGCCTAAAAGTAAAATCGACCGCAACTTTTCCCCGTCTCCTTTGCATTTATTTCATCCGCATTTCCTTATGCCGAATCTGTAACCCGACTTCTCGCTCTCAATATGACTGTTTTAGTTCTCAATCATCCAAGAAATCCCCTTCGCCATCCTTCCTATATCGTCCTGAAAGTGATTTCCGGGATTTATTTCAAAAATCGTAGAAATTTCCTTGGATTTGAAATATTCATAAAGCTCTGTCGTATTTTTCTCTACAGACTGTAAAACCGGATGTCTCGTTCGCGCCTCTTTATCCCCCAGAGAAAAATAAATTCTTTCCGGAATCCTCTGCATCTCATTTTCTTTTACAAAATCCAAAAAATCAGGATACCAGAATGAACCGGACGCACTGGCAATTCTCGCAAAAGCACCCGTTTTATAGATACTGTAAACCGCAAATAGTCCGGCAAGGGAATATCCCGCCAGTGCTGTGTAAGCCGGTTCATAGTCCAGATGTTTTTTTATTTCCGGCAAAATCCTCCCCGTCAATGTATCCAGATACCGGTCTGCCCCGCCCGTGCAGGGTGCAGCCTTTTTTGACAGAGGCGGAATCATCCACGGAGACATTTCATCATCCCAGTCGATATCCCCGATCACCGCCATCGAAAAATCCATGTCCGTTCTTTGACACACTTCCTCGTAAACAGATTTCCCCTCATTCTCAACCGTATTTAAAATAACAAGCGGTTTTTCCGGTGCCTTTGCCGGAAAGACCGTTACCTCTTTGCCCTCAATTTTCATATGCTCCATACGTGATAACGAAAAAGCAATTATCACATGTTCCTTTCTTAGAAATGTATAATAAATATATATCATAAAGTAATTTTTTTCAACTTTCAACCAGCAATTCAAAAAAAGTTATTTGACTTTCCCGGCAGTTAAAAAAAATGGGGAAAGTCAAAAAAGTTAATATTTTCTTTTCTGTAAATATATGATACACTATATTACAACTTTATTATACAAAATTTCATTTCGGCATGGAGGATATTATGAACTTAGAACAGGCAAAAAAGAAACTCGCAGATTATAATCAGAAACATCTGCTGCAATATTATGAAGAACTCTCTGAAACAGAAAAGCAGGCACTTCTTACACAGATTGAGGAGACAGATTTTTCTGTATTATCCTATATCCATAAGAAAACAGAAGAAAAAAAAGAGGTCCGCATCGCCCCAATCAAAGCACTGACCTTAACGGAAATCCAATCAAAGAAGGGTGAGTTAAAAGATATCGGAACAGATGCAATCCGCAAGGGAAAGCTCGGTGCCGTACTCCTTGCCGGCGGTATGGGAACCAGACTCGGCTCGGATGCACCAAAGGGAATGTATGACATCGGTATCACAAAACCGGTCTACATTTTCGAGCGTCTGATCGAAAACCTTTTTGATGTCGTTCACGAAGCTGACACCTTCATCCATCTTTTCGTCATGACCAGTGAAAAGAACCACGAGGCAACCACCTCCTTTTTTGCGGAAAAAAATTATTTCGGCTATGATAAAAACTATATCCACTTTTTTAAACAGGCGATGGCTCCGGCTTCTGACTACAAGGAACAGATCTTTTTAGAGGAAAAAGGAAAGCTTGCCACCTCTCCAAACGGAAACGGCGGCTTCTTAACCTCCATGAAAAAAGCCGGTCTTCTGGATTTTATTCATGAAAAAGGAATCGAATGGCTCAATGTATTCGCCGTAGACAATGTACTGCAGAGGATTGCAGATCCGGTATTCTTAGGTGCTACGATTGACGCCGGGTGCAATGTCGGTGCAAAGGTCGTCCGTAAAAACGATCCGGATGAAAAAGTCGGTGTCATGTGTTTAAAAGACGACCACCCGTCAATCATTGAATACTACGAATTAACCAAAGAACTCCGTGACACTCTGGACGAAAACGGAGAACGCGCTTATAACTTCGGCGTAATCCTCAATTACCTGTTCGAAGTAAAAAGTACGGAAAACATCATGGACAAAGAACTGCCTGTCCATGTCGTGGAAAAGAAAATCCCGTATCTGGATGATAATGGGAATTTCATCAAGCCGGAAGAACCAAACGGCTATAAGTTCGAAGAACTTATATTAGACCTGATTGAACTCATGGACAAATGCCTTCCGTTCGAAGTAGAACGCGAAAAAGAATTTGCACCGATCAAAAATAAAACCGGTATTGATTCTGTAGAAAGCGCGCGCGCACTTTTGGAGAAAAACGGATATACCTTATAAAGAAACCCTAAAACTTCTATGAACGCAATGCCGCTCTATAAACGCTTGCCATTCTATAAGTACCATGCCGCCTGCAATACCATGTTAAATGAAATTGCGGACGGCATGATAAAATAGACTCTGAAAAACATTAATCTATCTCACAATATTCGCCGTCATTAAGTTCTGATATTTCTCATCGCAGGTAAGAAAAATCACCTGATTATGCTCTGCGAATTTTTCGATTAATTTACAGGCCTGTTTTACCCGTTTCGGATCCATCTCTGTGAACGGATCATCAAAAACAGCAAGACCACCTCCAGCCGGAAAGATATGCTCCAGCATTGCAAGTCGAAATGCTAACGAAATCGTATCCTTTGTCCCTTCCGACAAAATATCATAGGTAAGCGCATGAGATCCACTTGCGATTCTCACAGACAGCCTGTCATCCATCGAAGTAAGTGCGATTCTTCCATCTGAGATCAGCTGCAGATACTTTCGAAAGTTTTCTTCAATATCCGTCACCGGACTTTCTCCGGCCGCCTCCTTCATTTCCGTGAAAACCTCAAAAATATGCTTCCAATGTCCGTATTCCGTCTTTTTTCGTTCAAACTCAGCCTCTTTTTCCAAAAGCTCCTCCGCATACTCCTCTGCCGGCCTCTCACTGAGATTTCTAAGCAAATCATCCCGAATCCGTGTATACTGCTCCAGCTCATTATCGAAAGATTTGATCTGCTTTTCCAGCTTCTCCATATACCGCTCCGGCTCCTCAATATTACGATACTGTTCCGGAATACGCTCTAAAGCCGCAAGTTTCTCTCTGCTTTTTTCTATCTCTTCCTCCAAATTTTTTATCAAAGATTTTAACTCCGGAACGGACTGATAGCTCTCTGTATAATCATGAAGCGTCTTCTCCGCCTTCCCCTTAAATACCCCAAGCGACACACTGCCACACAGTGCTTCTATCTGCCGCTTTAATTCCTCTACACTCTCTGATTCCTGCGGATAGGTTTCTTTTAACCTCCGGATATTCTCCCATACAGGTTCTGCGGTATAACGCTCCCATGCAGAATCATTTAAACACATAGCAAAGCTCTGTCCGGCCTTTTCTTTCTCGCGTTCTGCCGCATGATATGTTTCCGACAATCCGGAAAGCTCATCTGCTGTCTGGACTTCATATTTTGAAAACAATGCTTTAAGCTTTTCATCCGCTTCTGTAATCTCTTTTCTGATTTTCTCAATATCAACCCCCTGCGGCATTAATTTCATTTCCATGATTCCCGGAATCATAATCTCCACAGCCTCTGTAAGCTTATAAAGACCGTCTTCGGACTCCAGCGCTTCCCCTGTCGCCATGCTTTTTAGTTCAATTTTATGTGCACCAAGCTCCTTTAGCTGTGCTATCAGATTCAGTCCGGCAAGCTTTCCCACTGCATATTGTCTTCTTTTTTGGCACAAGGCAGCCTCTTCCAAATCAGCAGACTCTACCTTCTTTAGTTTCTCTATCTGCACTGATTTTTCTCTGTATTCCCTTTCTGCAGCCTCCGCTTTCTCATACAGCTTTTGGAATACTGCGGTCTCCTGTTTCTTTTCAAGTTCCTCTGCTTCCTTTAACTGCCGCTCTGCCTCCGGCCATTCAAGCAATGCTCTCTCAGCCTTTTTCTTTTTTTCTTCCCTTTCAGCCAATGCAGTTTGATATATTTTACGTTTTTCAATCGCACCATTATACTTACGGAAGTTTTCACGCTCAGCCTCGAAACGATTCTTTTTCTCTTTGATCTCCTTTAAGACCGTCTCCTCTCCCGCAAGCTCATCTTCTGCACTTTTCGCCTTCTCCTGTGCTCTTTTCACATCCTCCATTTCATAATATGCCTCTAAAATTTTCCCGACTCCGACTGACCACCGTTTGTTCCTCTCCGGAAGACCGTTCACAAAATCCCAATGCCCGTCATATTCTTTTAAACGCTCCCTTAATCCCTTTTCCAGTTTATCTAACGCAACACCACCCGTCTCCAATGCCGCCCTGGTAAGAATCGATGCAAAATCCTCTCTGGCACCCGTAAGCGGATCCTCCTTTTTATTCGGGAGCTCTCTTAGAATGCTCTCCACCGCAAGCTGTTTTCTTTTTTGTGATGCAAAGATGATCTCATTATAAACTCCCTCTCTGTATAGCAGTTCCTTCGCAAGGACTTCTCCGATCTGGTCCGGTTCAGAAATGATGACCGAATCCGGTGGTATAAAAAGCTTACAGCTCCCAGACTCCTTTTTCTTCCATTCTTTTCTAAGCTTATAAGTTCCCTGCTCCGTTTCAAATAGCAGAGTACCGTCGATCACATCTCCCTGCGGTCCGGTCAGCTGCTTTGGGAAATATTCCTCTATAAACTCTTTATGCTTTCTTTTATCCAGTTTAATATCCCGAAAAAGCAGGTGATAGATCAGTTCAGCAACAGTACTTTTTCCCGTCTCATTTTCTCCGATCCAAAGATTGAGACCATCTGAAAAAGAAATTTCTTTTCCTGTGAGACCTGCAAACTGGTCGCATTCCACTCTTTTTATCTTCATATTTTACCCCTATCCTTCTTCGCATTCCTTCAACAGTTCATATGCCATCTGCATTTCTGCCGGATTACCGGTCAGGCGTTCCATAAATTTTGCCGCAAAGCTTGTCTGAGCATACTCACTGTAAATTTTTTCTAAAGTAATCTCCTCGCTTAATTCTCCGTCCTTCACTTCAAAGGAAAGACAGTCACTGAAAATCTCCCGATAGATTTCCCCTCGTTTTTCATATTCCTCCTGCCTGACAGAACCGGTCAGACAGACACGGACAATAGCATTCGCCTTTGCAATGTCCTTAAATTCTCCCTTTAATGTATCCGCAAGAGCCGTTTCACTCGTTGGTCTGACATGAAGATTTTTATCAAAAAAGCGAATCTTGCCGCTGACAAACCGCTTTGCCGATACCTGCGTCTTCGCTCCCTGCTTTTCTACCGTGAGGATAAAACCATTTCCCTCAGTACGGTTATGCAGATCCAACTGCTCATGCGTCCCCGCATTAAAAATCCGGCAGCCGGTAATTTCAGACTCCTCTGTCGGAATATCAGCCGGATACGGAATGTGCGTATGTCCGATCAGCCAGAGATCCATCGGAATGTCTAAAAGCTCCTTTTCTGTCATCAAAAAATATTCCTGATTCAAATCCGGCGTCACACCCTTTAAGGCTCCGTGCGCAATCCCGATATGTATCGCATTTTCCTCCGGCCTGTCTAAATCTCTGATCCATCCTAAATTATTCTCCTTTGCGTGCTTCGACTGACAAAAGGCAGGATAAATACACACCTTTTCCTCATGAAATTCATAGGGATATACTTTAAATTCATTTAGCAAGACAATATTATTTTCCACAGAAGAAAGTTCCTTCTCAAAATGCTTCCATACCTTTTCCTCTCCGGTATAGTAGTCATGATTCCCCGGAAGCACCAAAACAGTCCTCGGAAATTCAGACAGGCTTTTCACTGCTCTTTTCACATCTGCCACACTGACTGTATTCGTATGATCAAACAGATCGCCCGTCACCACAAACAGCTCGCACTGCTCCTCCTCCGCTCTCTTTACCATATCGTCCAGGCATTCAAAACGGCTGTCCACCAGACGCTTTCTGATCTCCGGATACCGGTCATACCGTTTTCCGAAGTGGTTATCTCCAGTCATAAAAATTTTTAACATTTTTATATCATCTCTCCCATCTCAGCTTTTAAATTTCTCATGCAGGTACCTTTTTAGCAGAAAAGAGCAAAAATACGGAATCGTATAGATATCATTTGCGTAACCGACATTCGCATTGCACAATTTGATCCCAAAACGGATATCCTCATACTGTTCTCCCTGAATCAAAGTACGCAAAGACTTTGAACGGTTATTATTCGCTTTTACCTCCACGGGAATCAGGCAGTCAGCCGTTCTGACAAAGAAATCCTCCTCCAAAGTAGAATTTTGCTTTGAAAAATACACAAGCGGCAGCTCCTGCTTCACAAACGCCTCCGCAACCATATTTTCATACAATCCTCCCTTATATGCTCCTAACGCTTTGTTGCTCCTGACATTCTCCTGAACCTCTTCGTCCAGAGAAGCAATCAAAAGCCCGGTATCATTCATATAGAGTTTAAAACGCGACACATCATAATTCCCCTTAATCGGCAAATTCGGAAAATTCATACAATAACAAAGATGAATCACTCCGGCATCCCGAAGCCATTCAATGCATCCAAAATAGTCCTTTGATTTTGCGCCCTTCCTGATTTTTGAATATTGAAATTTCTTATTCTCCTTCGCTAACTGCACCGGAACCTGCTCATACACACTAAGTACCCTTGTACTGTCAAGTCCTTCCGTGTATTTTCTGATATCCTCCCGATAATCACGCAAAAGCTGCTCCTGCATTTCTGCAATGCCCTCAAATGTACCATTTGAAATATAGCGTTCCACCACAGCAGGCATTCCGCCTGTCAGACAAAAATCAATAAAAATTCCATAAAAAAGATCATATTCCAGCTTTGAGAACGGGGTTTCCTCCAACAAATGTACAAGCATCTGATCTACTGCTTCCCTGTTATATCCCTTTGCCAGAAGAAATTCTTCAAAATCAAGACCATACATTCTAATATTTTGTTTATATCCGACGCTGTTGCTCTCAATCCGTTTATA
>CADBMH010000344.1 GCA_902795705.1 uncultured Lachnospiraceae bacterium
CAGGATCAGGGAGAATCAGGAGAAAATCTTTAAATGAAAGAATGGAGGAATTGATATGTTTCGTTTGACAAAGGATACAACGGTTGGGGATCTGCTCAGTGTATATCCGGGGCTGGCGCATGTTTTGCAGGGAATCGGGCTGCACTGTCTGGGCTGTCCTTCGGCACAGATGGAGACGATTGAGCAGGCGGCAAATGTACATGGAATCGATGTGGATGATCTTTTGGAGGATCTGCGGGGATTCATGCAGGAGATGTAAGAGGGTGGGGAAAAAAGGAAATTTCTGGAATTTTCTGGTTAAATTGAATAAAAAATAAACAGGCTGCCATTACACGGCAGTCTGTTTCATTAAGATGCATCTTTTTGAAAATATTCTGTTAATTGTTCAATCGGAATCGGTCTGGAATATTTATATCCCTGTAAGTATTTTGCACACATATTCATGCATTTCTGTTCATCCTGCTCGGTTTCAATGCCCTCATAAAGAACGGAGTAGTTCATATCGCTGAACATATGCGCCAGATAGGAAACGATCGTTTCTGATTTGATGCTGTTCATGGCAGCGATCACAAGGGAGCGGTCAAATTTAATGATATCAAAAGGAAGTTCCATAATACGCAGGAAGTTCGAATAACCGGTTCCGAAATCATCCAGATAAAATTTGATTCCCTGCTCCTGCAGTTCTTCAATCTTGGATTTCAGTATTTTGAAATCATCTTCGTCCTGGGTTTCTGTAAGCTCAAATGCAATCTTTTCATAAGGAATGCCGGAGGAGCTGATGATGTCCTTGACTTCACTGCAGAAACCGGCATCATGCATTTCTGAAATGGCGAAGTTGACGGAAATACGCTTGACGGTAAAACCTAAGCTCAAAAGTGTTTTGACCTGCATACAGGTTTTATGTAAAATGATCCGGCTCATCGTATGAATATAATTATTTTCTTCTGCGATAGGAATGAACTGATCCGGAAACACCATGCCGATTTTATCTAATTTAAGCCGCATTAAAGCTTCCGCCGTATCGTAACATTTGTTTCTGATGTTATAAACCGGCTGGCAGTATACCAGAATACGTTCATCATTTAAGTCGTTTTTCTGATGAATGTCTTTTAATTCGTTTAATATGTACTGCTGTTTTCTGGCAGCAGTAGAATCTGTTTCGTCGAATTCGTTCATATACTACTCTCCTATACAGGCAGGCACGAACCTGCGATCCAATCTGTGACAGCGTGAAGCTGCCGATATGGATTTTTAAAGTGTCTAATTATAATTATTCTAACATAGATGTCGCGGATATACAAATATTTTTTGTGGGGCATAAATGATGTGGGCATAAATGATGATAACTGTATCAAGAATGGCGATAAAAAATCCAGATGGCTGTGAATCATAATAATCGGCAGGAATGAGGGAGATTGGCGGGGAAATTGTCAGGAAAAGGAAAAGATGGTATACTGTAAAGGATAAGATACAGATGGGGAGAGGTCTTTGATAGAGTGGGGCATAAGGGAGATTATTTTGCTCTGAGGATTATGGCAGTGTTTTCAGTTTAGTGTTTTTTTGAGCATTTGCAGTTGCGGTTTATGTTTTCTGGTTGGAGGTATTTGGAGGATAGAATGAAGATTGGGACGATATTTACCGGCGGGACGATTGGCAGCCGGTTTGGGAAAAAAGGGACTGTTGTGCCGGATGAAGAAATGAGGTTTCTTCTTTTGGAACGGTACAGAAAGGAAGAGGAAGCTCATGGAGAGGAAGAGTTTCCGGAGTTTTTGACCGAGGAGCCGTATTATATCCTGAGTGAAAATCTAACAGCAAAGGAGCTTTTAAAGCTTTATGATTGTATCCTCCGGATGATTGAAAAGGAGAAACCGGCGGGGATTATTGTTTTACATGGGACGGATACACTTGCCTATACGGCAGCGTTCTTAAGTTATGTATTTTGGGAAGTGCAGATTCCGGTCGTTTTGGTGTCGAGTGCATATCCGATGGAAGATGAGCGGGCGAATGGCATGGACAATTTCAAGGGTGCTGTCCGGTTTATCACAGATATTTCTGTACCGGGAGTCTATGTCAGCTATAAAAATATGGGTGAAAATGTAAAAATTCATGCCGGGACGGGGATTTTGCATCCGTTAGAATATACGGATCAGGTATATAGTCTGAAAGAGGCATGTTATGGCAGCTTTACAGAGGATTGGGAGTTTGTAAAAAACGCGGATTATAAGGAAGCAGAG
>CADBMH010000345.1 GCA_902795705.1 uncultured Lachnospiraceae bacterium
AAATATCTAAAATACTCCGTAATCTCATCATCAGATGAATTAGTAATATTGGTTATTGAAATATTGTATGATAAGATGTTTTCTCTTATCACCTCAGGCAACTGCTCATATTTTATTGAAATCTTTCCCTTATTATTTAATTTACGCTTTAATTTTATAAATTTTCCATCAGAGTCATCCCCCATATATTCAATTATGTATTCTATTATTTTACGTGAAACATCACTATTGATAGTATATTCTCCCATATAAAAATCATATATTGTCCTTAGTCTTTGTTGTCCATCTACTACCTCATTTAATGCTCCCTTATCATTTATTTCTCCTCTAATTCTTATACTGACACTTCCAATCGGATAATGCTTAATAACACTATAAAGTAATTTATCCTTAAAATCTGAACTCCAAATATACCCTCTTTGATATGGGGGTTGTAAATCTATACCATCTCTTTTTGTAACATTCTTAATCTGGTTAATTATTGTCTGTATAGGCTTGGACTCATACGAAAAAGACATAATCAATGACATTTCAATCACACTCCTTTCAGGAATGATTTTAACTCTAAACATGTCCATTGTCAATAGACTCTATTTATTTTTTCTTATTTTTTATAAAATATAGCAATAAAACAATAGAGTCTTCTTGTTTCCATTGGTTTTTTCTTTCATTTATAATTCTTAAAGCACTTACACTCCCTTATATAACCTATATTTTTTCCCTTTATTTCTTCCCTCCGCTTCAACCACTTTAAGTTTACACAACTTATTCATATATCTTCTAACCGTAGATGCCGGTATTTCCGTTATACCAGCCATAAACGAAGTAGTCACATATTCCCGGCTTTTCAACTGCTCCATAAGAAGACTTAAAAACATCTTTTCTTTTTCATTTAATTTATCGCTCATTTTATCGCTCACTATTTCGCTCATTTTATCGCTCATTTTCTGATCATCAGCCTTGTAAGTAATAGTATCTGTCGCTTGTCCCACTTGCAAGTTTGCAACATGATCAATTGGAATATTAATTTTAAATACATTATCTTCAATAAAAGTCGGTGTTCCTCCAGAGTAAAGCCTCGTATATTTATTTGTATTTCTCATGCCGGAACCAAGCTCATCAGCGTAACCGATTTCTCTGAATACTTTTGATATGGTAGGATTTTTAGGAAATGCCTCAAATTTGTTTAATTCCAATTCACCATGCCCATGTGGTAAATTACTGTTTTCAGTATAGATATTATCCCTTTCAATCACAAACTTGGCAGAATAGGCATTTGAGTAATCCCTGTGTGCTAAAATGTTAGAAATAATTTCTCTTAAAATTTTATCTCTTGCACTAACACTTTGATCCCCATCAAGCACAAAAGCATCATTCAAATGTTTCTTACCAAAATCCATCAATCTACGAAAGCTATCTATCAAATTAGTGATGACAACCTCTCTATCATCATAACGATCCATATTCTTTACCCTGTATATCGCATCCGTTTTGTACTGCGGAAGTACAGACATAATTGTACTGTCTTTTCCAAATAATAATATTGCTGCAATCGTTATGCCTTCCTTCCCTGTATCGGGATCAGTTAATATCAGTCCTGAACTTCTCAATATTTCTTCTTCGCTCATATCTGCCCACGGATGGTTATCAACCCTGCTCATAGCCATCTTCTTAGCCCTTTTAATCAACTCAAAATCCAAAAATTCCAGACTTAAATTAGGATATACTTTATTTACAAAATAAGTGCTCTGCTTTCTCGCATACATTTTATATACTAATTCCGCATTATCAGTAATATCTATATCTCCCTCATACGTTCTATCATAAATCCTTCCATTTAACCGCCTTACCAGCATTCCTTCCGGCACACGAATGTATATAATGGTTTTTTCGTCAATATGATAAATTTCAGGCGTAAGATAAATGGGCGGATTGATTTTATTAGGATTATTAATAGCGGTTGTAAAATCTTTGAGCATTTTATCAATCCTATCGCTATTTACACCCAATATCTTTTTAGTCCGATCTTCTATTCCCAGAAAAATATGCCCGCCATCTCTATTATTAAAAGAACATACAGATTAATATAAATCTTTATTCAAATCATCGCTTGATTTCTTAAATTCTACATCAATCTTTTCTCCTGTAGAAATAAGATTCTTTATTTCCTCTATCGTCATAAAGCCTTCTCCTATCTTGGACAATCTATATTCAAATACTTCATTGCCTGTTCCACTTCAATTTTTCCCTCCTCATTTATTTTATATCTTTTAGATTTATATATTTTTTTATCACTTTTTCTTACATCCAATATCCAATCATGAATAATATAAAAATATTCTTGTACTACAGACTCATCTACGCATATATGTAATTTCTCTATCATCAGATACAATCTTAATGAATAAAAAACAATTTCAAAATAGAAACACATTTCCGCACCATCAGTTAGACGATGAATTTTTTTGTTTTCCTTCAAGAAATGTGAATACCAATTTCTAGTATCAGAAATAACTTGCAAAAAATCATATTGATTAACTTTCAACAATTGCAAAATCTCGCAATTGTATTTTCTATGATACTTATAAAAATAATTTTTGCACAAGAAAAACACCTTGCACATATAGTTACCCGGATTATCGGAAGGGTTGTATTTATTTGCTATTTCCAATTTACATTTAGATATAACTCCATCATCAATAAAACCATCAATAACATGTAGTAAAAGTAAAATTCTATGATTTGTTATAATATGTTTATACTTTTCTGAAACCAAATATTGCATTGAATATATAGGTATCTGCATGATTGTCCGGTATGCGTCAAGTGTTTCTTGACAGATTAAATCACTTGATATAGGACAAATGCATAAAATAGATTCTCGAAAATATTCATCCGTATTAAATTTACCTGCTAAATCCGTTAAATTATTTTCACAGCTATTATAGGACATTTCTTCTATTTTAGGCATTCCGCCAAGAGCAAGAAAAAGAATCGACATTATATCAAATGCGATCATACGCATTTTTTTCTGCCCTTTTCGTCCCTTTAATGTTATTTCTAAAATATCGTTTTGGATATTAACCATTGTTACACAATTATCCAATGTAGTATTTATTGCTTTACACTTATTTTTTCTAAAATACTCATGTCTTAACTTGACTACCAAAATATTTATAATCATCATCTCCTTAAAAAGCATTACAAAAATTGCAACATTTCAGCTACTTATAACAGTTTTTACCGCATCAACTTTTTGTTCAGCATATATGTCTACATCCTTGATTATAAGTTTTTGAATGGCTGATACTATCAACCTCATCGTATCATAATCAGGCTGACCGTTCTTCGATGGCAAAGATATATTTAATACATCAGCATCTTTTGGATAAAAATTCTTTTCATCACATAAGACACTTCTCTAATGTTCCATAAAACTCTTGATACCACTCTAATGCTACACATATTTACTAACTATACACTATTTTCTTCCTTTAATTTCATAATTGTCTAATCCACTTGTCTTCAAATAAGCAGATAACTCCAGTATTCGTTCTGCCTCTAGCTCAGATATACGCTCGGCTTCCAATTCTGATATAAATACTTCCATAAATTCAAAATCAATTTGTCCATTTTTTTCAGGAAGGTTTACTTTAAACTGAAAACTTTGTGAACTTCTTAACTTCTTCCCATAAGAAAATTTACCAGTAAGAGACTTTTTCATGGCTGAAGCTATAAATAACATGACTTCACGAGAATATATTTTCTTCTCACTCCAATATACCCCGGTATCATCCCCAGCTCCAAACATATAACTTCGATAAAATACATTTCCAAATATATCAACAGTAATTGAATTTTCAGGAAATACGGCAACAGGATTTGATACATAGTTTACAACACCTGTGTTTGTAGTCCCTGCCATGACAAATGGAATGTCACCTGGTAACTGATCCGATTTTTTTAATCTTCTTCCTTGTTCAATTCTATCAAACAAATCGCAAAAACTATATTCACCCCACTCAACATTTTCCAATTTTTGTTTGAGTGAAGAATTTATTTTCTCATGCAATTCATCGTCCATCTTTGAATGTTTAAGTATATTTGATACTTCCCATGCCAAATAACCACCTACTGTTGTTTTTAAATCCTCAATAGCAAGCTTAGTATCTATAGGGACTGTTTGATTCCAATCCTTTCCATTTTTTATATCTATATTCCCTTCAAAATATTCTTTTTCGGACAAATAGTGAAGTTTGGACTTCCCAAAACGAACTAAATCTACCACTTCTTGATATCGTTCTTTTGCATTATCAGTGTCCCGCAAATTACGACTTGACTTTTTTCTATTCGTGCGAGTATATCCATCATTGCTAAAATCAATAAATTTTACAACATCATCATTCTGATGCGCTTCACCAATACGAAAAACATAAATATTGGTTTGGACACTGGATTTACCCACAAATAAGTCTAGTGGCATCTTAATACTTGCTAGAAGAGTATTGCGCTTTAGTATGTTTTTATTATAATCTACCGCCCGACCAGAACCAGCAGAATTCTGTATGATAATAGCCGCATATCCCTTTTCCATCATTGCCAATGCTTTCTCTACAAAAATCATCCCATTTCCCGGTGCAGAATATGGTGGATTTAAAACAAATGCATCAGCCGGAAACTTTCTGTTTGTATTATCATATCCATAATTTCCATCAAAATCTCTTAGTGAATCCTTATTCAAAATATTAGAGCTTCCATCTCCCATCAAGATCATATTCAAAATAGCAAGCATATACACGCTCGATAAAATTTCTAATCCCAAAAGCTGATTAGCCTTGATTTCTGCTGATTTTATCGCAAATTTCTCTGGAGACTTTATTGTTTTCTTAGCATCAACAAGCATTTCATTCATAGCAGCAACAAGCAATCCTGCTGAACCTGTCGCAAAATCCCACACATAAGAATCTTTATTTACTCTGGCAAGCTTCACTAACAAAGTTGCAACATAAGACGGTGTAAGAACAACATCGTTGAGTTTATCCTGGGTAAAGCCAAGCCAACTGTACATTTCATTAAATAACTTGCCTGTAAAATCCGTTGTCAATCCTATTTTATAATATATTCCCAAATCATCAACAATCTTAGTAAATACACGTTTCAGTTGACTCTCACCATTCAATGGCTTATTAATGTTATCTGTCGTAAGAGTGTTTTGAAGTGTTCTAATAATAAGATTTTTCTTCTCTTCAGGCAGTTTTTTCTCATTAAGAAAAGCTTTGATTTTCCTTATAATAATATCACCATCTGTGTTACCTTCTTCAATAGATGATTTCAAATCTGCCTTCTCCAGTGGTGCAACCTTCCCCGGAACCCCAATAGTTGCAATGATTGAAGCTGCCACAAGATAAACACGATCATTCTCTCCTAAACCTTTTTCATTCTGGT
Source organism: uncultured Lachnospiraceae bacterium (assembly GCA_902795705.1). Lineage (GTDB taxonomy): Bacteria > Bacillota > Clostridia > Lachnospirales > Lachnospiraceae > Butyribacter. The sequence continues at coordinate 5,446 of CADBMH010000345.1, forward strand.
AAATATCATTATTCAATCTAACTAAACTTGCATCAATCTCATGCTCCCGTTTTTCCTTTAGTTTATCAATTTCATCTTGTGATAATTGAAGGTTTTTCACTTTTTCAATAAATTCATCAAAATTTTCCTGTTTGAGAAAAGAAAGATCCGTATATTCATCGACCTTTTGTCCAATGCCAAAATTACTTTTAGATACATAATAAACGCCTATAGAAAACTCTATCTTTCCGTTTTCATCTTTATAACCTGTCATTCCAATAGAAATAATATCCGTATAACTTGTATAGTGAAGCAGTGCATTTGCATAATGTATAGCCCCATTTACTGCGTAAGCATTTATGTTCTTTAAATTTGGCTCATTCTTTGATGTGCGATTATCAACTTGTCCGTTGGCATCCACTTTTACTAATTTATCTTTGTATCCTTTGTATTCAATAAGGATTGGATAAAAATCAAGAGATTTATCCTGTAATAAAAGTTTTGCATCCGGTCTGTTTCCTCCTCTGCCACCACTTTTAGAAAAAGAGCCCTCTCGGAAACTCCAAAGCCTTGAAATTCCGAAAGATCCTCAATTCTTTTTTTCTGTTTTCACCCCTGATTCTGGGGCAAT
>CADBMH010000346.1 GCA_902795705.1 uncultured Lachnospiraceae bacterium
CTTTGATGGAACACTTAAAACGTTCCTTTGACTATATCGTAAATCATAAAGGTCCTCACAACCTGCCGTTGATCGGTCGCGCAGACTGGAATGACTGCCTGAACTTAAACTGCTTTTCTGAAAATCCGGGTGAATCCTTCCAGACCTTCGGACCGAGCGAGGGACCTGTTGCCGAATCCGTATTTATCGGTGGAATGTTTGTAAAATACGGAAAAGAATACGCTGACCTCTGTGCATATACCGGAAATCAAGCGGAAGCAGACCGTGCCCTTTCTGAGGTAGATGCAATGGATAAGGCAATCTTAAAAGACGGTTGGGACGGCGAATGGTTCATCCGTGCCTATGATGCCGAGAGCCGCAAGGTCGGTTCCAAGGAATGTGAAGAAGGACAGATTTACATTGAGCCACAGGGCTTCTGTGTACTTGCCGGTGTCGGTGTTGAATCCGGTGAGGCAAAGAAGGCACTCGATTCTGTAAAAGAAAAGCTCGATTCTAAATACGGTATCGTTCTTTTGCAGCCACCATATACCAAATATCATGTTGAACTCGGTGAGATTACCTCATATCCACCGGGATATAAAGAGAATGCCGGTATCTTCTGCCACAATAACCCTTGGGTATCCTGTGCAGAGACCGTGATCGGACGCGGAAACAGAGCCTTTGAAATCTATAAAAAGACCTGTCCTGCCTATATCGAGGATATCAGCGAGATCCACTGTACCGAGCCATATGTATACTCACAGATGATTGCCGGAAAGGATGCTCGCTTCTTCGGACAGGCAAAGAACAGCTGGCTCACCGGTACGGCTGCATGGACATTCGTAAATGTATCCCAGTACATTTTAGGTGTTGTTCCTACTTTGAACGGTTTAAGCATCGATCCTTGTATTCCTTCCGAAATGGGAACCGGATTTACAATGACGCGTAAATACCGCGAGGGTGTTTACAACATCAAGGTTGAGAATCCGAACAAGGTTGAAAAGGGTGTTGCAAAGCTGATCGTAGACGGCAAAGAATACACGGATACGACAGTTGTTCCTTATGAAAAAGGAAAAACATCTTATGATGTAACGGTTGTCATGGGATAATAAATTTTCTATACGAACCTTATTAAAATTTGAGATATTTTACAGACCGGATGTGGGCGTGTGCATTAAAAAATAGTGCATATCAGAGAAACTGATATGCACTATTTTTGATACTTTACTATTCTTCTCTGCCTACTTGCATATTTCATGAATCCAATCAATAAATGTTCCCGTAGAAGTTCCTTCCTCGTTCCCGTGTTCCATATTCCACACAAGATGATAATCCGCTGTTTCTCCCAATGCTTCCGCTGCCATGCAAAGATTGTACCCGATTGAAAAGGACGTATGCTGATCTGCCGTACCGCTCCGATGTCTCCAGTATTTTGCCGGATTGACCGCCTTTAATCCATCGGAACCCAGTAAAATCTCCGTCGCGTTCAAGAGATTCGTCTGCTTTTCTATCTCCTCTGCACCGTCGCCGGTCTTTGCCTCTTTAATATATGCATCCACCTCTTCTGCATCAAAACCGTCTAACTTTGAAAGCTCTTCATAGTTCTTTTCAAGCACCTCCGCCACACTGCCGGAAAAATGAACCGCCTCCTCGTCTTTCGTTCCAAAGGCATCATTTTCCGCAGATTTATCCATCGAATCAAACCCCGGAATCGCTTTATTTCTATTATTGACTAATCCCGTACCAATCATAAAACCTGCAAGATCCAGCACCTGCCAGGTTCCGTCCTCCTGTTTCTTAAGCCAGCCTGATGCATCTGTATACTCCTGTTCAGGATCGATTTCACCTGCCTTTACCATGGCATTCAATGCATCTGAAATATTATTTAGAATAGCTTTATAATAGCTTCCTTTCCGAAGTCCTTCTAATGTTAATACCTTCCCATCCTCATCCTTTATCTTCAAACCATTGATATACTCGACAAATGCCTCTGCCTCCAGTTCCTGCAGTCTCTTTTCAAACGCAGTCATCTCTCCGTTATATGTGCCGCCCTTATCGGCAAGATCAACCCACCACCATGCATAGGCTATATCCGCATTCTCAATATCCGCGATCGGGCAATACATCTGTGCCGCGTAGATTGCATCACTAAAAGCACTTGTATAGCTTCCGTCCTCCTTTTTCTCCGCACCCAGGACACCGGACTCATACATATATTCATAATACTCCGGCATGTCACCGGATGCGCCCAATATCGAACTCATCTGACCGCCGCCGGAGGTTCCGACGGAAATGATTTTCTCCTTGTCTCCCGGAATCACCTCACTGTTTGCCCTAAGCTCTATAACACCGGATTTCAGATCCACCATCTGAGCCGGGGATTTTCCTGTAGGTGTCCCGTTTTCATCTACTGCACCACGGCTTCTGGCTCCCGCTGTCACATAGACCATTCCCTCACTGATATATGAACTGTCTACCGATCTTGGAGAACTCGAACGCCAGCCACCGCATTCATTCAGATAAACAATCGGAGCACTGTCTGCCGTATAATTTCCTACCTTCGCCTCATGATTGATTCCTGTCACATTTCCATCCGCATCGGTCGTCATATATTCCGCCGGAACATAGATTAACATCGTCTGATTCGAAAGGTTCGTCACATTGGCATTCATATAGACTCCCCGGTATACATCCCCCTGATTTCCGAATCCTCCCCGGCCGTCTTTTCCCTTAAAACCTCCCTGGCCATCTCCGGAACGCTTCTTAAACCCGCCTTCTTTCTTTTCCTCATTGCTTTTCACTCCTGTTCTTTAGATTTGATTTTCGCTGTATCGAGCGGTAATACAGCAGAAAAACCACACCGAAAATATACACGACGGAAATCAAAATATTCACATACATAAACCTCCGGAACAAAAGCATCATAATGACAAAGCCAAATAGACTTCCCGCCAGAGAAAGAATAAATTTCCGATCCGGCCTGCAGGATTTTTTCGCATACATTTCCAGTAAAAAAAGTAAAATGAAATACAATAAAAACGAACCCGTCAGAAACAGAATCTTAGGAAAAAGCTCTGCTTCCTCCTCCTGCATCAGTTCTAATGCTGTCGTGATATTATTTAATGAGAAGATCACAAACACATGGATCATCATATAACCGGTTCCGCTTGTCACCTTTTCCCGGTCAATGACGTGGTCATAAAGGATCTCATAACACAAAAAGAGTCCCGCTACCACCAGAAACGCCATCAAAGAAAAATAAATCGTATTTGCGGAAATTCCCGCCTCAAAATAGGCAGAAATTCCGATGATCATTTCTCCGAAAGTAAACACAATGTATAACATCACTCTTTCCGTCAAATGCTCAAAATCCACCGGCACCAAAACATTGATCTGCCCCGAAAAGATCGTCCCGAAAATTCCGACCAGAATTGCAGGAACTGCAAGCATCGTAAATCCGGTAAAATGATGAACCGGTATCGAAACAGCCACGATCAGCGCCTCTATCCACAGAACCGCCGCAGAGCGGTCTAACTGAATCAGCTCCCACGGTGCCGCTTTATGATTCTTCCTCTCGATTACATGCTGCAGACCGATATTAAAAAGAATCAGCGCCCACGAAAGGTTGTAGCGTTTAAAATACCCCTCCCATCCCGCTCGCGTCCCCTCTGCCATATGATACAAGAGGTACATATTGATAAAAAGAAAAATATGATCCCTGATTCCGTTTCTTCCGTATCGGTTGATATAAAAGGTACTGTAGCTCCAGATCTGTATGACCGCAAGCGTACAGATTACATAGGTCAAAAACAGCCCGCCGTCAAGAAAGCCGTTATGCAGCGTATGTAACAGAGAGTTATTCCGGCCGATTAAATAGACAAAAATCAGATCGTAAATAAGTTCTAAATATTCAACCTTTTTCTC
>CADBMH010000347.1 GCA_902795705.1 uncultured Lachnospiraceae bacterium
AGCACATAAAACACTACATATTGTGGTATGAGCTTTTTGCTTTACATAGATTTAGGGGTTATCCGGACTTCAAAGTTTTGATCCTGTTTATGAAGGAGAGCACCGAAGGCGTACTGACAATCGGAACTCCAAGTGCCATCGCTTCAAGCGCACACATTGGTGTTCCTTCCCAACGAGATGTCATAATCATAAGTTTAGAATGTTCCAGTATCCCATAAGCATTACTCATGAATCCAAGGAAGTGGAGATTATTATCTAACCCCTTGTTATGTGACAATGTCTTCGTCACTTCTTCTAGCTCCCCTGTACCGATCACTGCGCATTGCATATCAGGCTTTCTTTCAACCACCTGAATATTAAAACGATAATTTCCGTACGTAACGATCCTAATATGGAATATGCTGGCAAAGTTGGAGAATTCATTATAAGTTTGATTATGCCTTTAAGAAATATTTATTTAAGGGGGATAGGATTAATAGCATGGCTGCCATTGGTTTCTGTTATTTTGTTTACGCAAACGATTCAATTTGTTGATCCTCATATGTTAATGCTTCCGTATGTAATAGGCGTTTATTCATTGCGGTTGGGAGAAAAAAGAAGAAGAAATAGTATATATCTAAAAGATAAAGACAGTAGATATGTGCGAGACAATAATCCTATGACTGAAAGAGGGATATTTTGTGAGCGAATCAAATAGAACACAAAAAGCCGTTAAAAATGCTTCCATTACAATGATTTGTCAAATGGTTTATATCCTTGTAAGTTTTGTTTGCAGAACTGTTTTTACAAAAATACTTGGCTCAGAGTATTTGGGATTGAATGGACTGTTTACAAATATTCTTTCTATGCTTTCTTTTGTTGAGCTTGGTATAGGAAGTGCATTAGTATATAAAATGTATAAGCCTCTTAAGGAACACGATGAAGAAGGTCTTATAGTTTTATTGAAGTTCTATAAAAAAGCATATGATCTTATTGCACTAATTGTGGCAGTGATAGGACTCAGTTTAGTCCCTTTTCTTGATTATTTAGTTGATGCGCCTACGATAAAAATTAATATCAGGCTTCTTTACATCCTTTTTCTTCTGGATACGGTAATTTCTTATCTATATACATATAAAAAGTCCATATTAATTGCTGATCAAAAAAATTATATTGTAGCTATTTATACACAGGTATTCAATATTGTTATGAATTCAGGACAAATAGTTATCCTGATATTAACACATAATTATATTTTATATCTAGTTTTTAAAATATTATGTGATTGGCTTTGCAATATTGTTTGTGCTATTAAAGCAAACAAAGAATACCCTTTCATACAAAGAAAAACCAATAAAACTCTTTCAAAAAGGGATAAAAATGATATTAAAGAAAGTGTAAAGGGCCTACTTCTATCAAAAATTGCGTCTGTTGCATTCGATGGTACAGATAATATTTTTATTTCACAATTTGTTGGAATTTCAAGCGTAGGCATAGTTTCAAATTATACGTTAATACTAAACACTGTAAATTCTTTATTTAATCAAGTCTTTAGTTCACTAACTGCGTCCGTTGGAAACCTTGGTGTTGACTCATCAAAAAATCAAATAGAAAGTGTACTAAAAAAATTATATTTTATTAATGCTTTTCTTTTTGGATATTTGTTTGTAGGAATGACATTATTACTGCGCTTTTTTATCGTGAATATATGGATTGGAGGTGAATATTATCTTTCAGATATAACAGTTTTTTTGCTCGTATTAGAATTGTGCCTCAGGGGTATACATTTTCCGGCTTATATGACTAGAAATGCTTTAGGAAAGTTTTCCGAATTAAAATATATTCCTCCAATCTGTGCAGCTTTAAATATAATATTAGATTTCGTATTAGGAAAATCTATTGGAATTGCTGGTATTATTCTTGCCACAATTATCTCGAGATTAATAACTAGATTTACTGACATATGGGTGCTATATGACCTGACATTTGGTGAATCTGTTTCTAATTATTATAAAATGCATATTAAATTTTTGATGATAGTTTTTATGGTGGGAATTATATCCTTTTTTACTTTAAAACAAATTTGTTTTTCTAATGTATGGTTACAATTTTTAGTTGATATTGGAATAATTACACTGCTGTATTTTGTAATTATTTTCTTGATTTATGGTAGAAGTGAGGAACTTAAGTATTACCAAAAAATGATGAAAAACATTTTGCGGAAAATTTCAAAAGGATTTTAAAGGAGGAAATATGCAGAAGATACCAGTACGTGAGCTTCAAATGATGAAGTTAGAGGCGCTGAAAGTTATTGATCAGATTTGTCAGAAAGAAAATATTACATATTTCTTAGCATATGGAAGTTTAATCGGTGCCGTTCGTGAGAAAGGCTTTATTGCATGGGATCAAGACATTGATTTAATGATGCCAAGAAAAGATTATATTGAATTTGGCAAAAAAGCTGGACTGTATTTAAATACAGATAAATATTTTTTGCAAAATTATGATACTGAAAAATATATGATTCCACCTATCACAAGATTGTGTATTAAAGGCACTTATAGATGTAGTAGTAATCTGTATTGTATGTCATTAATACTTTATCGGTTGGTGGTGCTCAACGAGTGCTATGTGAGCAGGTCAAAAATATTGATTCTGGTCAGTTCACATATGATGTTCTTGTGGCTGAGCACCGTCAAAATAATGCCCTCACACAGGATATTGAGAGGAAAGTCCCTGTACAGTATTTGAACTTTGATGCTGGAAGACTTGGTGTTAAGAAAATATTTAGGGTGAGACATAAAATCAATGAGTTTCATCCGAATATAGTAAATTCTCATATTGGTGGGAATGAGTATGCTGTTATCTGGGCTTTGACATCAAAAGGGCATCTTATTATTACTGTGCATACTAGCCCTTGTAAGGCATTTACAGCTCGAACAGAGGGATTTGTTAGAATTGCATTAAAAATGCATAAAGTGATTTTGGTTACTGTGTCAGAAGAAAATCATATTGCTACAAAGCAATATTTTCAGATAGGCGATGATCAGTGCCGCGTTATTAATAATGGAATTGACATCAACGCTTATTATAAAAAACCACATGAGAAATTTACTTTTATCAATGTTGCCAGACAAGATTTGAACAAGAATCAGAAGTTGATTATTGATTGTTTTTCTGTTATCCATTCACAATATCGTAATACACAACTTATTTTGCTTGGCGATGGACCTGAGCATGAGCATTTGATTTCTCAAGTACGTGATTTAGGGCTGGATGATGTTGTTCAACTTCCAGGGAATACTGATAACCCGAGTGCGTATTACGCAGTTTCTGACTGTTATCTGCAGGCTTCTCATAGGGAAGCTCTACCAATGTCGGTATTGGAAGCTATGGCTACTGGTCTTCCAATTATTTCAACGGATGTTGGTGGGTTATGCGACATTGTTCATAAAGATAATGGTGTACTTGTACCTGATGAGGATAAAGATGCTTATATTGAAGGAATGAAACAGATTTTTAATTCTTCAGAAGAAGACTTACGGCAATATGGTGAAGCATCAAAAAGGTATGTCCAAGCGTATTCATCAAAGAAAATGATGAGACAGTATGAAGCATTATATCAAGAAATCACAAATAATAGGTAATGGTGATGAAATGAATATTTTGAGATATGTAGATTTTATTAAAAGAAAGATTAGCAAGGCAAAGCAGTTCTTTGAAGGAAACACAGTTCAAGTGGCCGTTGGTGAGGCTGATAAAATATTAAATTCGTATTCTCAGGATCCAAATTCATCATGCTATATAGATATGAATAATGATGTTATCGGGGGAGGGACTGACTTATCTATTATAATTGGAACTTATAATAATGAAAGATTTCTCAAGCGCTGTCTTGACTCTGTTTTTAATCAGAAAACACAGTATTCCTTCCAGGTTATTGTAGTTAATGATGGAAGCACAGATAATACTTCAGATGTATTAAAAAACTTTTTTCCACATGAAAACTTATTGGTGGTTAACCAGAAAAATAGGGGAATCAGTGCTGCACGTAATATAGGAATTGAGAAATCCAGTGGTCGATATTTAATGTTTGTAGATGCGGATGATCAATTACTGCAAAATGCTGTACAAGATTTATTGGAATGTGCCATTTCTGAAGGTGCTGATGTTGTTGCGGGAAATTATCAGATTTTAAAACCGGATGGAAAGGTATTATTAGACAATAATATATTTAATAATAGAATAAGAGTTTGTCCGGAAAATTATTTTTTTGGACAGCCTTGGGGTAAAGTTTATAAGAGAGAATTATTTGATCACTTAAGATTCCCAGAAGGGTATTGGTATGAAGATAGTATATTTGCACAGATTGTATGGCCTTTGACAAAGAAAGCATTTGTTATTCCAGAGTTTGTATATGGATATACTGTAAATCCAAACGGAGTAACTATGCAGAGTCAATTTAAGCCAAAATCATTAGATAGTTTATATATAACAAAACGACTGTTGAAGGAAAAAGAAAAGTTTGGCCTCATGTTAGACAGAAATTCTTTTGAATATTTTTTAAGAATGGTCAGACTTACATATAGAAGAACGGCTTACGTTGATGGAAAAATTGCAAAATGCATTTTCGTTGAACAGTGTGCATTATATAAATGCTTTCATGATATCGATAGTAACAAATACCCTTTATTGCAAAAAAGCCTACAGAAACATAATTACAGACTTTATTTAAGAGAAGTGGGATAAGTCATCGTATTGCTAGCAATTTCCAAATTATTAATTTGATGTAACAAAATATCATGGGTAATATTAATTTAAGGGCCATTAAAAATGAAAAAATATTTCATCATTACTGTTGACACAGAAGGAGATAATCTATGGGATTGGAAGGAAGGGTTGGATATTACTACTCAAAATGCCCAATTTATACCGCGTTTCCAATCTCTTTGTGAAAAATACGGGTTTAAGCCTTGTTACTTTACAAATTACGAAATGGCATTGAATAAAAAATGGACTGATTTTGGAAGAAAAAAAGCGCAGGATGGTCTATGTGAAATTGGAATGCATATCCATGCTTGGAATTCTCCACCGGAATATCATCTTGAGAATAGGTATGGCGGAAATTCATATATTACAGAATATCCCTATGAAGTAATAGATGAAAAGATTGCATTTATTACTAAATTATTAAGCGAACAATTTGATTGCAAAATTACTTCTGCTAGATCCGGCAGGTGGGCCACAAATGATGATTATTTTAGTGCTCTTTATCAACATGGTTATACTGCAGATTGCTCAGTGACGCCGAAATTAGATCTTTCAGCTATTCCAGGATGTAGTAAAAACTGTGGAAATGATTATTCTAAAACAAAAATCAATCCATATTATGTTATTAATGGATTACTTGAGATACCAATGACAACAAGAAAATACAGAAGGTTGGCAAAAGGTAGTATAAGACATAAACTATCTGCATTAATAAAGGGCGAACAAATTTGGCTTAGACCATATGACAAGGATTTAGAGAAGCTTTTATATACATCTCAGCGGGTGCTAAAAGAGGGGAGCTTATATCTTGAATTTATGGTTCACTCATCTGAGCTGATGCCTGGTGGTAGTCCATATTTTAAAACAGACGATGATGTTGAAGAGCTGTATTATATTTTGAATAATTATTTTTCATACATAGCAGATAATGATTTTATAAGTGTTACTCCGCAAGAGTTTTCAAAGGAATATAAAAAATTATGAGTATATTAAGAAAAGCAAAATTATTGCTGTTGGGAAGCCACAAGGTTGCATTAGAAGAAGGACTTAATGAAGGTAAAAATTGCTCTATAATGGGTGGTATTAATTTTGGCTCTGAACCATATTTGATCACATTAGGAGAACATGTAAGATTATCGTTCGGGGTTAGTTTAGTAACTCATGACGGTGGAACTTGGGCCTTTAGAGATAATCCAAAATACAAAGATGTAATAAAATATGGAAAAATAAACATAAAAAAAGGTACGTTTGTTGGATGTAATTCAACAATTATGCCAGGCGTTACTATTGGGGAATATTGTGTAATAGGAGCAGGGAGTGTAGTCACAAAAGATATACCTGATGGCACGGTTGCTGTAGGGGTACCAGCCAGGGTGATTATGACGACAGAAGAATATGCGGATAAATGTTTACGAGAATTGAAACCATATAATATTGATGCGTATAAGAAAAATAAACGGGAATATTTGCTGAAATGGTTAAATGATAATGAAAACTAAATTTGGCAACAGTTAGTTTAGCATGTTCATTATAGATCTATTATTTGTAAAGGGATAAGAGGATTTAGAACGAAAATCATGGGGGAAACAAATTTAAAACAGCACATAGACTTAAACAACAAAACAATTCTTGTAACTGGATCTGCCGGATTCATTGGCTCAAAACTCGCGATCCGACTTCTTAAGGAACTTACTGGTTCAACGATTGTCGGTATCGACTGCATGACTGATTATAATCCGTTACCACTTAAAGAATACCGCCTCAAACAGATCGAATCCACCGCATCTTCATCAGGTTCTTCCTGGATCTGGGTGAAGGGCGACATTGCAGACAAGGGACTCCTAGATTACCTGTTTGCCACTTATCATTTCAATGTGGTTGTTAATCTTGCGGCTCAGGCGGGAGTCAGATACAGTATCGACCATCCAGATGTGTATATTCATAGCAATCTTATCGGATTCTATAACATCCTTGAGTGCTGTCGGCATGATGATTCGCTAGAGCATCTAGTGTATGCTTCATCTTCCTCTGTCTACGGTGGCAATAAGAAGGTCCCATTCAGCACTGACGATAAGGTAGATAATCCGGTATCACTTTATGCTGCAACAAAGAAGTCAGATGAACTTCTAGCTCATGCCTATTCGAAGCTTTACAATATTCCGTCAACGGGGCTTCGTTTTTTCACGGTTTATGGACCTGCGGGACGTACTGATATGTTCTATTTTAGTGCGACGAACACTCTTTGTAATGGTGGCACGATTAAGATTTTCAATTACGGAAACTGCAAGCGTGATTTCACTTATATCGACGATATAGTCGAGGGAATTTATCGTGTGATGCAAGGCGCCCCGAAGAAGGAGAATGGTGAGGATGGACTGCCGATCCCGCCATATGCTGTCTATAACATCGGAGGCGGTACGCCGGAGAATTTGCTGGTTTACATAACTACACTTCAGGAGGAGTTGGTTCGTGCAGGGGTTCTTCCCAAGGATTATGACTTTGATGCTCACAAGGAACTGGTTCCAATGCAACCGGGAGATGTACCAGTAACGTATGCGGATAGTAGTGCCTTGGAGCGTGATTACGGTTTCAAACCGGAGATTGGGATCAGGGAAGGATTACAGAAGTTCGCAGAATGGTACAAAGAGTTCTATATGAAGTGATGGTTTATGAATTTCTTAGTAATTGGAAATGAATTTGATCTTGCGCATCACCTTAAAACAAAATATGCGGATGTCCTTCATTTTGTTGAAGCATATAGGAATTATAATAATGATACATTGAGATCGGATCCTGTTTTCTATGAGATAATCGATGAATTAAAGAATGAGGATAAAGTCCACTTTGAAGAGATTGACACGCTTATCCAGCATAATAAATGGATAACATATTTCTTAAGTATTTTGGACCAAAGAGAGAAAGAAGAAAAAACTGGATAGATTGATTTTGAATCTGAAATTTCCACAGTGGTTCGGGAGCTTGATGGCATCTTTCGGTTGCTCCATGAAAATGAAATGAATGGAACAAAGGATACAATTCCGCCACAGCAATATCTGCAACATAGTTATCCAGCTCTTCATGATGGTGAAAAAGCGCCTAAGACAGGTTTTGGAATTAATGGGCCAAAGACGTTTTATAAAACCAAGGATATTCTTCTAAACGATCTTAATCGGTTAATTCGATGCCTTGAGATTTACTTGTCTGGTTGTGTAAAGACAGAAGACAATTATAAGTTACCGGATATTGCTGACCTTAAGATAGACCGGGTTATAAGTTTTAATTATACAGATACATACAAATTAATCTATCATCCAGCAGATACAGTTAAATATTATTTTATTCATGGAAAGGCTGATTTAAATAGCACTTTGGATGATTGTAATTTAGTTTTAGGTTTGATGAATATCTTGAAGAGCCGGAAAGAACAGAAAGAAACGACTTTATTGAATTCAAGAAGTTTTATCAAAGAATTTATAAGATGACTGGTTCTGAATATAGGAGTTGGCTAGAACAGAGAAGAAAATTTCAAAAAAGCACACCAAAATATGGAACATCAGAACTAAATATCTATATATTTGGACATTCGCTGGACGTGACAGATAAGGATATTCTTCGTGACCTAATTCTGGAAGATGGTACAATGACGACAATTTATTACCATGATAAGAAGGATCTAGGTGATAAAATTTGCCATTTAGTTAAGGTGATTGGGGAGGAAGAACTTATATCTAGAACGGGGACAGAAAAAAGTTCTATAAAGTTTCAGCTGCAGAGAGGCTGATTCATTAGGAAAAATCGATAAGGGAGCAATTGAAAGGAAAGCAACAATGAATATCGCAGTAGCAGGAACAGGATATGTAGGACTGTCATTAGCAACACTTTTATCACAGAAGAATACAGTCACGGCTGTGGATATCATTGAGGAGAAGACTAAGGATCTAAACGAATGGAAGAGTTCGATCCAAGATGAATATATTGAAAAGTATTTTGATGAAGCAAAGTCAGGGAAGAGAAAGCTTTATCTTCATGCTGTGTGGAATAATGGCACACAGAGAGATGAGAATCCTTCTAATACGGTGTATGCAAAAGCCGACTTTGTAATTATAGCTGCACCTACAAATTACGACTCACAGAAGAACTTCTTCGATACCTCTGCTGTGGAATCTGTTATTAGGCAGGTGATGGCGGTCAACGATCACTGCTTTATGGTTATCAAATCCACCATTCCGGTTGGGTATACAGAACATGTAAGGAAGAAGTACAACACAAATCGCATTCTGTTTAGTCCTGAGTTCCTTCGTGAATCAAAGGCCCTCTATGATAACCTATATCCATCCCGTATCATTGTTGGTTGGGATAAGAATGATGCGGCTGTTGTCAGGGCATCAGAGACGTTTGCTAATCTCCTGAAGGAAGCCTCGCTCAAAGAAGATGTTCAAGTTCTGCATATGGGATTCACAGAGGCAGAAGCTGTAAAAGGGACAATAGAAAAAAGTCTGTAAAAATGTTTGACAAGGCCTTTCGTGACAGCAATCATTAATTCATGGAGGGCCTTTTA
>CADBMH010000348.1 GCA_902795705.1 uncultured Lachnospiraceae bacterium
CATCCATGGTTCGTTCCGCGATGATCTATCCGATCGTCGTGCTGGTCATTGCAGTCGGCGTTGTTGCTATCCTGATGACGACGGTAATCCCGAACTTTCAGGAGGCATTCGTACAGATGGGTGAAGAGCTTCCGACCGTAACAAAGATGGTCATTGCAGTCAGTGACTTTATGGTCGAAAATAAGATCGCACTTTTGATTGGTCTTGTGGTACTTATCATTTTAATCATGTTATCCATGACTACGGAGACCATGAAAAAGATTACGAGTTATTTGGCACTTAAGATTCCGATGTTTAGAAACTTTTCCGTAAAGAATGCGGCAGCGAGATTTTCGCTTACGATGTCTACGCTCATCATGTCCGGTGTACCGATCGTGGAGGCACTTGGAATTGTGGCAAATGTCATCAGTAACCGTATTATCCGTCAGGCGATCAAGGATTGCCAGGGTGAGGTTATGCAGGGTGTGCCGATGTCAGAGCCAATCGAGGCTTCCGGTATCTTCCCGCCGATGCTCTATCATATGCTCCGTATCGGTGAGGAAACCGGTACTACCGAGCAGATGCTTGACCGTGTAGCGGAGTTCTATGAGGCAGAGGTAGAGGAAGCAACGAAGAACTTAACGGCGATCATGGAGCCGGCGATCATCGTGGTACTGGCAGTCGTAGTCGGTGGCGTGGTAGGTTCTATCGTAATGCCGATGCTTACAATCTACGAGAGCGCAGGAAATGCATAATAATACTGATGAACGATAACTTTTGTCTGTTCTTTGTGGGAAAGAGCACAGACAGTGAGGTTAGTATAACAAAAATAATGGAAAACAGGCGGGGAATGGGAAAATCCCATTTCCCGCTTAATAAATAAGAAAGGGGAATAAAACTATGGCAAAATGGGTATGTTCCGTATGCGGTTATGTACATGAGGGGGACGAGCCTCCGGCAGAATGTCCTGCCTGTCATGTAGGACCGGAGAAGTTCACAAAACAGGAGGAAGGAGAGCTTACCTGGGCTGCAGAGCATGTAGTTGGTGTGGCAAAGGGTGCTCCGGAGGATATCATTGAGGATCTCCGTTCAAACTTTAACGGGGAATGTTCTGAAGTCGGTATGTATCTTGCGATGTCAAGAGTGGCATTTCGTGAAGGATATCCGGAAATCGGACTTTACTGGGAGAAGGCAGCCTTTGAGGAGGCAGAGCATGCAGCGAAGTTTGCAGAGCTTCTCGGTGAGGTTGTGACTGACAGTACAAAGAAGAACTTAGAGATGCGTGTGGATGCTGAGCATGGTGCAACAGAAGGCAAGATGGATCTTGCGAAGCGTGCGAAGGCATTGAACCTTGACGCGATCCATGATACCGTGCATGAGATGGCAAGGGACGAAGCAAGACATGGAAAAGCCTTCAAGGGACTTTTAGAGAGATACTTCGGATAGAAAACAAACCAATCATGCTGTGTTTTTACAGAATTACTGTAATTTGTATTACAGAAAGGAGAAATTACTATGAAGTATAAGTGTGATGTCTGCGGATATGAGTATGATCCGGAGAAGGGCGATCCGGATAACGGAATCGCACCGGGAACTCCATGGGAGGAAGTGCCGGAGGACTGGGTATGTCCACTCTGTTCTGTAGGGAAGGATCAGTTTTCGGAGGCAGATTAGAAGTACATTGGATTAAGGAGAAAGAATCCTGCTGCGGAGGATATCTGCAGCGGGATTTTTTGCGAATGTCATATGAAGTTGACAAACGACATGATAAAATCGGAATAAAGGAGAAGACAGTTATGATTGCAAAGAAAATGGTGAAATATGTAGAGGGAAGCTCTGTTACACGGGCAATGTTTGAGGAAGGAAAGAAGATGGCGGCAGAGTTCGGTGCTGAAAATGTCTATGATTTCAGTCTGGGAAATCCAAGTGTAGAGCCTCCGAAAGCAGTAGCAGAGCAGATGAAAAAGATTTTAGATGAGAGACAGCCGAACTTCGTGCACGGCTATATGAATAATGCCGGACATGAGGAGGTCAGGGCGGCGATCGCGAAGTCCTTAAATGAGAAGTTCGGAACGGCATTTACCGAGAAAAATATTATTATGACGGTCGGTGCAGCGGGCGGACTTAATGTGATCTTAAAGACACTCTTAGATCCGGGAGATGAGGTCATTGCCTTTGCGCCGTATTTCAGTGAATACAATAATTATGTAGCGAATTTTGACGGTGTGATCGTGCCGGTGTCTCCAAATATCCCGAGCTTTCAGCCGAATCTTACAGAGTTTAAGGAAAAGATTACGGCAAAGACAAAGGCGGTGATCGTCAATACGCCGAATAATCCGACCGGAGTGGTCTACTCCGAGGATACGATCAAGGAATTGGCGAAGATTCTGGAAGAAAAGCAAAAGGAAACCGGGCATGCGATCTATCTTTTGGCAGACGAGCCGTACAGGGAGCTTGCTTATGATGGCGTGGAGGTGCCGTATCTTACGAAGTACTTTGCAAATACGATCGTCGGTTATTCTTACAGCAAATCGCTTTCCCTGCCTGGCGAGCGAATCGGTTATCTGGTGATTCCGGATGAGGTGGATGATTTTCATAGTGTGATCGATGCGGCAGTTGTAGCGACAAGGATTTTAGGGTTTGTCAATGCGCCGAGCCTGCAGCAGCTTGCCGTGGCACAATGCTTAAATGAAGCAACCGATGTTTCGGCATATGACAGGAACAGAAAGCTTCTTTATGACAAGCTTCTAGAGTTGGGCTTTGAATGTGCAAAGCCGGAGGGAGCCTTTTATATGTGGGTGAAGGCAAAGGAGCCGGATGACAAGGCATTTGTGGCAAAGGCAAAGGAATTTCATATTTTGATGGTGCCGGGCAGTGCATTCATGTGTCCGGGTTATGTGCGGATTGCTTACTGTGTATCACCGGAGATGATCAGGCGTTCGTTCGGGGCATTTGAGAAGCTGGCAGAGGCATACCGATAGAAAGTTGTGGAAACTAATTCTGCATCAAACGGTAAGAGTTTTTACTTTTGTGATATCGGCATAGCCATGAATAGCAAACAGATAGCAAGTGAATGGAGAGACTATGGGAAACTGGAGAGATAATTTACGAAAAATAGATCCTTATGTACCGGGAGAGCAGCCGAATCTCCCGGATATGGTCAAATTAAATACAAACGAAAATCCGTATCCGCCGTCACCAAGGGTAGAGGAGATTCTAAAGAGCTATGAGGCAGAGAAGCTCCGCCTCTATCCGGATCCGGCATCGGAAAAATTAGTCGAGGCGATTGCGGAGATGAACGGCGTAAAAAAAGAGCAGGTCTTTGTCGGAGTAGGTTCTGATGATGTGCTTGCCATTGCGTTTATGACCTTTTTTAACAGTGAAAAGGAGATTTTATTTCCGGACATCACTTATTCCTTTTATGATGTCTGGGCAGAGCTGTTTCGGATTCCATACAAGCAGATTCCGCTTGATGAGAATTTTTCTTTAAGAAAGGAAGATTATTATGGTGAAAACGGCGGTGTCGTGATTGCGAATCCAAATGCGCCGACCGGTGTATTTATGGGACTTTCTAAGCTTGAGGAAATTGTAAGGCATAACAGGGATGTTGTCGTGATCATTGATGAAGCATATGTGGATTTCAGTGAGGAGGGAACGGCATTAGAGCTGATCCGCCGCTATGACAATGTGTTGATCGTACAGACCTACAGTAAATCGCGGTCACTTGCCGGAATGCGGATCGGTCATGCTTTAGGCTCTGAGGAGCTGATCCGCGCGATGAGTGATGTGCGTTTTTCGTTTAACAGCTATCCGATGACAAGACTTTCTGTGGAAATCGGGGCAGCAGCGATCAAAGATCATGATTATTTTGAACGGACGAGAGAGCAGGTCATCCGTACCAGAGAATGGACAAAAGGAGAGCTTAGGCGTCTTGGCTTCCGGTTTGAAGATTCGATGACGAATTTTATCTTCGCTTCGCATGAAAAGGTGCCTGCGAAGGAGATTTTTGAAAGATTAAAGGAGAAGCATATTTTTGTGCGTTATTTTAATAAACCGCGTATCTATAATTATCTCCGGATATCGATCGGGACAGATGAGGAGATGCAGAGGCTGATCAGGGAGACGGAGACTATCGTGAATACAAAAGAGGGGTAATGATATGGCAGTATGAAATATTACGGATAAAAAATGCAAGAAAATAACCGAGAAAAAGGATTTGCTTTTGAATTTCCAATGATGTATAATAAAAAAAGTTGTGGGAAATATTTCCACGAAAGGCGATACAAAAAATAAGAAAGAAAAGAGGTATAAGGGAACATGGCAATTGATTTAAGCAAGTATGGTATTACCGGAGCAACAGAAATCGTTTACAACCCTTCTTATGATGCTTTATTCACCGAGGAGACAAAGGCAGATCTTGAGGGATATGAAGTAGGCAAGGTCAGCGAGCTTGGTGCAGTAAATGTTATGACGGGTGTATATACCGGTCGTTCTCCGAAAGACAAATTTATCGTAATGGATGATAATTCAAAGGATACGGTTTGGTGGAACACACCGGAATATCCGAACGACAACCACGAAGCCAGCGAGGAGACATGGAAGGCAGTAAAGGATATTGCGATTAACGAGCTTTCTAACAAGAGACTTTTCGTAGTAGATGCATTCTGCGGTGCAAACAAGGATTCCAGAATGGCAGTCCGTTTCATTATGGAAGTAGCATGGCAGGCACATTTCGTAACAAATATGTTCATTAAGCCGACGGCAGATGAATTAAAGGATTTCGAGCCGGATTTCATCGTATACAATGCTTCCAAGGCTAAGGTAGAGAACTTCAAGGAGTTAGGACTGAATTCTGAGACAGCAGTTGTATTCAATATCACGAGCCGCGAGCAGGTGATCATCAATACATGGTACGGCGGTGAGATGAAGAAGGGTATGTTCTCCATGATGAACTACTACCTGCCTTTGGACGGCATCGCTTCCATGCATTGCTCCGCAAATACAGATATGGACGGCAAGCATACCGCCATCTTCTTCGGACTTTCCGGTACAGGAAAGACCACACTTTCCA
>CADBMH010000349.1 GCA_902795705.1 uncultured Lachnospiraceae bacterium
GTTACTATTCACGGAAAAATGGCACCTGAAAAATCATAACAAATAGACGTGCAGAATCCTTATAAATTAAGGGGCTTGCGTAAATTTATGAGAAGGACAGTTTGTACAAAAAGCTGTTCTTCTTTTTGTTGGTATTATACATAAAATAATACCAACAAGACTATTGACATTTTCGTTGGTATGATATATAATAAATAGTACCAACCGGATTAAAAAAGGAGGAACAGGAAATGTCAATAGTTAGATATACAAACAAGAAAACAGGTCAGGTCGCGCTGTATGAATCCACGTCTTACTATGATCCAGAGACCAAGCAGTCAAGACCGCGAAGAAAATATCTTGGGATGGAAGATCCTGAGACAGGAGAACTTATTCCGACATCTGGGAAACGTGGAAGGAAAAAATTTCAGGAAGGAGATGCACAGCCAAAGAAGGTAAAACAGGAGGACAAATACAAAGTTAAGTATGAAAAGCTCTTAAAGGAATGCAGCGAAAAAGATGCCAGAATCAAGCAGCTTGAACATGAAAATAAAAGGCTGAAATTTTGTATTGCAAAGCTGAGAGATACAGCATCCGAAATGATCGGTGACTAATGCTGTAAGGCTGCAATTCCGCATTTTTTCTTATGGGGGCTAAACATGGATAATCTTTTTGAAAGCTACATGACCGCAAGGTGTCTGATAAAATCTCAAAAAAGAATAATAGAAGAATTCAAATCCGGAAAGCGGTATCTCAAGCTCCAGGAGGATTATCATCGCGTCTGTGCCGGTTATATAAAGGAAATAAATCGTCTTAAACGTGAAGTCGGTGACCTTAATGCCAGGATGATCACTAACAGAAACATGCTGACTGACGATTACTACGCTTTATACGATGAGAAGCAGGCAGAAATAAGACAGCTCCAGGAAAGAAACAGGCGATTAGAAGACCAAGTGTGGGAAACAGAAAGGAAATATACAGATAAAATTGACAAGATCAAACGGGAACACGAAGAAGAGAATTATAGGAAAGATGCCATGATCAGCGAATTGAAAAACAAGGTAGCTCATTATGAGGCCTTGCTGGGACATGACAGCACAAACACCAGCCTTCCCACATCTAAAACTCCTGCCGGAAAGGGAAAACGTATTCCCAATGCCCGTGAGAAAAGCGGCAGGAAAAAAGGCGGACAGCCCGGACATGAGAAGCATGAGCTGGAAAAACCTGACGAGATGGAGATCACAGAAGTTGTGGAACACGATTCGTCAGAAGATGGATTTTTCTGCCCACGATGCAATGGAGACAACTTTATCCCAACTGGGGAATGCGAGGTAAAATACGAGTATGATATAGAGATAGTTGTCAAAAAAATAAAGCATATATTCTATTATTATGAGTGCCTCGATTGTGGCACGGTATTCAGATCTAAATATCCAATACACCTAAGGAGTGATGCTGGCTATGGAAGCACTCTGCAGGCGCTGGCGCTTACCCTCACAAACAATGTTAACGCTGCAATGAACAAAAATGCCATGTTTCTTGCCGGAATAACGCTGGGAGAATTAACTCCATGCGAGGGGTACATAGCTAAGCTGCAAAAAAGAGCTGCAAAGGGACTTGTGGAATTCTGTCAGGATCTCAAGAATGTTCTGATCACAAGGCGGATACTATACTGGGATGATACCGTTATAATGATCCTCACAAAGCGGGCGTGCTTCAGGTTTTATGGGGATGAATATATTGCGTATTATACAGCACACGAAACGAAAGGATGGAAAGGGATAAATGAGGACGGGATACTCGAACTGCTGACATCTGACACATGGGTTATGCATGATCATAATACCATCAACTATAACAATAAGTTTAGTTTTAAAAATATCGAGTGCAACCAGCATGGCGAAAGAGACATGCAAAAGAACACAGATGATACACAGCATGAGTGGTCATCAAAAACAAAGGCGCTTATAGGAAAAACCATTAAGGAAAGGGACAACGCCATCGAAGAGGGATACAACTGTTTTAGTGATTCATATATCAAAGTATTTGAGGAAGAGCTGAGAGGATATCTGTCAGACGGCTGGAAAGAAAATGAAGAAGACCCAAAAAACTACGGTGCAAAAGATGAAAGGGCACTGTTAAGAAGATTGGAAAAATATCATGATAACTACTTTGCGTGGCTAAAAGATTTCACTCTGCCTACCACGAATAACCTCTCCGAGAGAAGTCTGAGGGGGATAAAATCACACGAAAAGATATCGGGACAATTTGAATCTGTAGAAACTGCCAGGTACCATGCAGTAATAAAAACGTACACAGAAACCTGCCGACGAAACGGCATAAATGAATTCGAAGCATTAAAGAGACTGTGTGATGGAAATCCGTACACGGTCGAAGAAATATTTTCTAAATCCCCTCCACAATAATGAACTGAATAGCTGACAGGTATTTAGGCGGAAAAACCTTCTGCCTATTTCTGCTGCAGTTTTCCGTGAATAGTAACGAATGGTAACTTAGCATTCTTTAAGCCATTAAATCATCATTGACAAACATATATTCTGTTTTTATAATAAGAGTATGGGTGTTACCA
>CADBMH010000350.1 GCA_902795705.1 uncultured Lachnospiraceae bacterium
ACAGCCCTCGCCAATATATCAGATCAGGATTATTCATTTAAGAGTATGAGAGATGTACTGGTTGGAATGATGTTTCCTGAAGGAATACCGGAAAATGATCCGATGGTTGATCTGATGCTACCTCCGGAAGATGCTGGAACACAGATGTATGTTCTTTCCAATACTCAGAATGTAAATGGAGCATCCGAAATCCTGAATCAGAAAGCTATGGATGAGATAGCAGAAAAGCTAGGTGGAGACTTTATTGTTCTACCAAGCAGTGTGCATGAAACAATAATTCTTCCAATTGATCAAGGCATGGATTCAAATGAACTTGAAGGAATGGTTCAGCAGATCAATGCCGGGGTTGTAAGTGATGAAGATAAGCTTTCGGATCATGTCTTCCAGTATGATTCAGAATCGCATGAGCTTGTGAGGATGGATAAGATGGAAGAGAGAAAGCAGGAGAAAGAAGCAATGAAAGTTGACAAGACTGAAGAAAAAAGCAATCAGTCAAAATCAGAAAAGACTGCTCCAAGGAAGTCTTCATCTCTCCAGGACAGAATCTCAAAGAAACAGACGGAAATAGATAGTAAAGAGGCAGAAAAACCACAACCTACAAAAATGAAAGATGTGGCTCTAGCATAAATTTTTTTTCAATTAATTCTTTAGGGGATGTCAAAGTACATCCCCGCCTCATTCAATCGTTTTAAACTGTTAAGCGCAAAAAAATTATGTTATAGTAAATATATGGATTGTAAAGGTTTAAAAAATCGTTAAGATGGGAAAATAATGTGAACGATTATTTGGAACTTGCAAAAAACAAGAATGTCATACAGATAATTTACGGATGATCCGTTGATTATTGTGAAAAGCTTAATATATTACCTTATGAAGACCCCAAATTGTGGAAAGGCATGCTGTTTTTTTATGAAAGATATAAATGCTATGTTAGAAAACACAGAACTTTTAATACAGAAAAATACCAAAAAGAAAAAACCTAAAGGCAGGGGAAAGTGGCTGCCTTTTGGTTCGGTGTATATTTATGAGTTAAACATGGAAACAGTAGAAATAAAGGAAGTTCCAGTTGATAAAGAAAATGCTGATGCAAAGGAAAACATATCTGTTAGTCTGTTTACATTGGAAACATTAGCTGATGTGATTTCTGTAACAAATGAACGTATAAGAAAAGGGACGAAATTTCCTATTGTTTTTTACTCTAGGAGGTATATTTTACCATCAGATAATTTGACAGTGAGTCTTTTGGAGTATGTCATATATTATTTTTATAAGGAGAAAAACATAGAAATATATATCACGCGGGGCGTTTTATCTAAGGATAGCTTTGAAGTCCGTATTCATGATGAAAAAAACCATCTTTGTAATGGTTTTTTATATGGTACTGCAAGTTCTGGATTCCTGATGACATCTTTTCTTCTCTCATGGAGCGTTGCAAATAAGAAAAAACAGGATGAATCTCTTATAGATAATGCAATATCATTTAGAGATGATCAGTTGCGACGATACAAAACTTTGATAGGGAAAGGTCCGTGGGATGCATCTATAGCAGTAAGTGAGTGTCAGGATTTTCTGAGTCATCAGAAAGTAAATCCTGAAGGAATTAAGGCAGTGATGGATGTAATAGGAGAACTGGCACCTAATGCAATAGAACATGGTAATACTAACTGCATTGTAGATTTGTCCTGTGAGGATTGCGAGTTTCCAGATGCAGACGGGAATTATACAAGAAAGGGAATAAATGTTTCGTTGGTAATATGGGATTTTTCAGAGAAGCTTCTTGGAACAGATTTAAATAAGAAAATATTTATTGATTCTATGGAACAGGATTTTAAACATAAGGCAGAACGCATAAGCACAATAAGGCAAGCATGGGAGTTCCATAAGAATTATCTTACAGATGAGTATAATGCTGATGATTTTAATAATGTTATGGCGTTTCAAAAAATTTCAGGAAGAGCTGGTGATAGACCAGATGGCGGACTTGGCATCAGTACATTGATAGAAAGAGTTCAACAGTATACAAAAGAAAACTACTGTTATGTTCTCTCAGGGTATGGTGCTTTACGACTTGATCATGAATTTACAGGTTCTGATGCGGAAGGGTACATTGGTTTTAATGCGTTAAAAGATTTTAAAGGACATATACCGGATAAAGATGCGGTTTCAAAGACGAAATTTTATTTGCCGGGTGTGGCATATAATTTGTGTTTTAACTTTTTGGAGGAGTGAAAAGTGGAGAAGAATATTATTGAAGTAAATATTCCTGATAATGTGACAATTGTAGCAGGACCTGTTCCCGGACGAGAAGCATACAGGTTATGCAAGGGCTCTATTGATATCGAGGAAAGAAATATACTTAGATTTCCACCTCATGTTAAACAGATTATAGGATCGTTTTTTACAGGATTTTTTGAAGAATTAAGTAAAAGTATGACAACAGGAGAGATTGCTGAGCATTTTGGGTTTGATTCCAATATGCCATCTTATGAAAGTGCTATGGATTCGTTTAGCAGATATATATCAAATAACTAATGAGGATTCGATACTATGGAGAGTGTTCTGCGTTTTTTTCAAGCGTTTCTTGATATTTTAGATAAGCATGAAGGTTCAGTGGCAATGCTTGGTATTGCCATAACGGTGCTTATATTCCGGAAAGAGGTTACAAACAACTATTTTACACTTGAAAGAGATAATTTTAATGAAATATTTAAGGATATCATATTAAAAGATATACCTAAGAATTTGGTTGAACTTGAAGCTGCAAAGGGCGGTGAATGGGAGTCCAAATTTCAGAATCTTGAAGTTGTGCTGGATGATGCTTTAGAGAAGGCTAAATATTTCAAATATGCTATGCCATATTTTTACGACTATCTCAAAGAGGTACGTGAAAAAATCGGAGATCTGAAAAGGCATGATAAATGGATGGTATATCGAACATCCGCTAGGCAAACATTCTTGGTGGAAAAATATTGCAGAAAAATGATTAATGCAATAATTAATGCGTCTAAAGGAAGAATCTTAATAATACGATTAAGCCAGAGAAAACCAATAAAGGCAATTAGGCATTATTTTGAGCGGAAACTTGTTGACAGGCCTATAGATAGGATACTTGAAAGCAGGATTAAATCATTGGCAGATGATTTTATTACCGTAACAGATATCGAGGGTAATGAAATCCATACTGAAGAATTAAAAAACATTTCTTGTAATGAACTATTATTGAAATGCAAGAAATCTAATATGGTTATTAGAAATGTGATCGCCTTTGCACCAACGAGTAAGTATTACTTTGGATATAGATTTAACTTGAGATATGGAAAACACATAGGCTATATAGATGTTATTTCGGAAAGAGATGAGAATATAAACTGTATTGGTTGCAAAAAAATAAAAATATCGGATTCGTCTATACATAAAGTGCTTCTGTTGTGGTCGGATGTGTCCAATATGAAAGTTCAGATGTATGATGTTATAAAAATTAAAAAATCAATATAACTGTAAATAGCTTAATTCACTTATGATTGACATAAATACGCAAAACCATACTTTTAAACGAAAGAGCCCCTTTACATGAAATGGCAATTTCGTACATTTGTATTATCATCAGAATACTTGAATAATATGGAATTCATATCTTATATAATTTTTGTAAAGGTATTGTTATGATAAGACTATATATTAATGATATAAGAAAATCTTTAGAAAATGAATGCTATTTCTCGGCTTTATCTTTAGCACTTACATTGCCGGATATATGTGGTATGGCCGAGTATCCCAATAAGGATGTTGGAGATAGATATATTGGTTGGTGTGATTCATATTTGATTCCATTTATGTATAGTGGAAGTGATAATAATGGTCTTTCAGGTGAAACTATATATAATTTGAGAAATGTGTATCTTCATCAGGGTTCTATCAAAATTGATAAGAATAAAATAAAAGACGGGAACAATAGAATTGATAAATTTCTTCTTGTAATAGGTGATGATGATAAGATGCTTGAGTTTTCAATGGATATCAGTTTTGGTGTGATAAAGGCACATAAAGCTGAAATGATTAATGTTAAACATCTTTGTTCATCAATATGCGAATGTGCATTATATTATTATAAAGAACATACTGATAAGTTTTCTTTTGAGTGTCATGCTATACGTGTAAAAGATCTATTTCCTGATGAATTTGGTAGTACTAAGAAATCCGAGCAGATTCAGGACATGAAGAATATAGAAAATGCTATAAAGAATAATCTTGAAATAAAGGAGCTGATTCAGAATTATATTGACAGTATACCGATTGATATAAAGGTACCTGAACAGGTCAAGAAAGAACAAACTACTAAGGTGTCAAATAGTACTGAAACGGTTCAAAAGAAGGCTAAAAAGAAAACTGTGAATAAGAAAGAAAGCCTGGTGAGATCTTTCTATGGACAGCATTTTCGTAAACAGTTTTACAAAGATCATAAAGAAGAAATTATTAATATGGTTTTAAAGTCAAAAACAAAGAGGCAGCTAAAAGATAAGTTGTACTCAAAGTTTCCAATAAAAGAAGCTGCTGTAATATATAAAAAGCTTCAGCCTTTAGTTGAAAAACTGATTGATGTCTAAAGATGGAGAAGATGAATATGAAAAAAATTCAATTTAAATATCATCCCAATATTTATGAGGATGACATTCTTGTTCATAAGAGTGGTATATGTCAGTGTTGTGGCACGCAAATAAGTGAGTATATCGAACATGTTTATTCAGCAGAGGATGTAGATTGCATTTGCTTACAATGCATAAGTGATGGGACTGCAGCCCAAAAGTTTGATGCGGTATTTGTTTCTTGGGCAGAGGCTGTTAGTGATCCTGAAAAAAGAGATGAACTATTTCATAGAACGCCAGGATATCTTGGGTGGCAAGATGAAAATTGGCTCGCATGTTGTGATGACTATTGCCAGTATCTTGGGAGAGTAGGAATTGATGAATTAAATAATCTTGGTATAAAAGACGAAGTTCTACAGGAGTATGCTAAGCGTGAAGACGCATATTTACTTGAAGATGTTGAGGAGTGTTTGTA
>CADBMH010000351.1 GCA_902795705.1 uncultured Lachnospiraceae bacterium
GCAGTATTGTTCTGCTTCATGTATCCTGCCGTAGTATATGTGTAGAAGATTCTGGACCAGACATTTTCCTTTGTACCAATCTCCATCTCACTCTCACACGGTATGAAAAACTCTCCACTATATGTACCTGTCCCCGATTCTACGGTATGATTATGCCCAAAGAGGAAGATGACATTTCTGCTCACCACCGCAGATGCCTCTGTAGTCTCATATCCGGTCGCGGCATAGTTCAGCGCAAGATTCCATGCTGTAGCACCGGCATTATCCTTCCTTGCATAATGAAGCGGCATATGACAACATACAATGACAGGTATGGATCTGTCTGTAATCGTGTCAACCCATGTTTCAAAAGCTTTTGCCGCACTCTCTGCATTAGCCGCTTTTTTCATATCATTAAACGCAATACCATATACATAATAAGTGACATCTCCATCCTCGTTTTTACCGGTATACATCAGTCCCGAACCTGAACCACCGCTTCCAAAGACGATACCCGCATCATCCGTGACTTTTTTATCATGGCTCGCCCAAAGTATCGAAACTTGTTCCTTGGAAATCAGCTTCTTAAAACCGAGTGCCATGATTTCATTGTATATCTCCGAGGAATTAAACTCAGGCGTTCTGCTCTTTCCGCTTCCGACCATATCTCCGATGGCACTTACATATTCCACATCCGAAGGCATACCGCCCATTGCCTTTCCTATAGCTAAAGTATCACCGTGCCTGTCAGAGCCAAAAGCAAGGTAATTTACCTCTTCATCAGCCGTTCCGGAATTCTTCCCTGTAGATTTCATACACTCCCCAACCCATGAAATGAAGTTCGAGGTATTATCTCCTGTTCTCTCTGCCTCTGTATGTCCCTGCCCCCAGACAGTTTCAAAATCAACACTCAACTCTCCATAATTTTGCAATGCAAGGGATAAATTCACTTCTGTATTTAATGCAGTATCTTCCTGTGTGATTCCTGAACGAATCCGCCAAAATTTTGCGACATTTGATGTCTTGTAGCCGTCATAATAATCCTCCAGATAATACATCGGATTATACATATTCATTCTGGTCTGAAGGTCAGTTCCCAATGCATCTGTCTTCGCCATATCCGACACAAACTCATCATAGTATTTTGAATATGTATCATTCTCTTTTATTAATTCCGCAAGCACCTGATCAAAATGAGCATAACTGCTGTTTCCCGTCCCGAATAACTGATTCTCAGCCTGCCCTTTTTCATCAATGTCATCAAAGGCGCCTAATCCTTTCGTTGCTTTCTTACATGCACCTGCAAAATCAGCTACACTTGTTATCGTCGCAGTATTCGTCACACTATCATAGGTGATAAAATTCTTTCCTGCTTTTTCATTCAGCGCATTGATATAATCGGATGCTGTCTGATATGTAGTCGATGATTCATTGCCCGCATTTTCTGAACTACCTGCCTCTGATGGTGCCGATGCCTCAGTCATGCTTTCGGAAGGCGGAGTTCCTGATGGTTTATCTCCTGCAGGCATATCCCCTCCCGGCATATTTCCTCCCGGACCACCCGCTCCGGATGATGAAGGTGTATATGGAAATGTAGTGTCACTTAAAAAATGATTCAACGATGTTTCAATCATATTTTTAATATACTCATAATATGTTCCGGACTGGAAAATACCGCTATCTGATGATGTCAGTGAAAGTATATTCCCGTCACTGTCCTGTAATCCCAATTCATTGATATAAGAGGCGTACGAATTTGCAAGTCCATCCGACACTGCCTGATCATCTTTACTAAGATCAGAACGACTGGCTCCCATATTCCACTCATATGCCCCGTCTGCCACATCCAGATTTGTGATCGGACACCAGCACATAGATCCTTTTACCGCATCACTCACACCTGATACTGCTCCGATCTTTTCCAGATACTTCGTATATAGTGTACTGTCTCCCGTAGCACCTAAAAGAGAGCTCTGTGCTCCACCGCCACTATGCCCGAAAGAAAAAATACTTTCCGTATCCCCCGGAAGGATATCTGCATTATAGCGGATGTAACGGATGGCAGCCTTTAAATCCGTCACTCCGGAAGGTGCCCCGGAATCTCTTCCCCTGCATCCGGCATATATATAAATCATGCCTGCAGAGGTATACTTCTCCACGTTGCTTGTATAGCCTGTCGGCGGTTTCATGGCAGAATAACCGGATGTATTGACCGGAAGTACCATTGGTGCATTAGAACCCGTATACTCGCCTGTACTTCCGGTAGAATTTATCGTACAGGTATATGTCCCGTCACTGTTTTCCGTGCCCTTCATATAAGTAGCCGGAATAAAAATCCCCAATGTCTCATAATCGGAAGCATCCGGTGTTTCACAGTAAGAAATTCCCGTCTGGTAATATACCTTGCTGTCAGAATTATAACTCCATTTTGACATATCAATCTTTGAGAGGTTTGATACCGTTTCTGCTTCCACCTTTTGTACCGGTTCGGAACCATATGCCGGAAGACTTGTTCCGGCAATACAGATGGCAGCAAAGACTGCAAGTAATTTTCTTTTCATCATTTTCCCATCCCTTTCTTTTTTTATTTTTTTCAAAATTACTGCACACGACTTCTGTTCTATACACAGGACACTAGTGTAAATGTTTTTAAATAAACACACCTTATTTTTGTCTAAATTTCCATCTGTTGCGTCAC
>CADBMH010000352.1 GCA_902795705.1 uncultured Lachnospiraceae bacterium
AGCCTCGAAAAGAAGGTCCCACGCACCCTTGGTTTGTAATTGATATAAAGTTGTAGATAATCGTCTTGTCATCGCAAGGACCTCCTTTCGTAGAAATGATGTCGCTGATTATAGTTGATGGTTTTTCAAAATGCAATACTAAGTTTCAACAACCACATTATGAGGTATAAGACACCTGTCCTTTTTGCATGTAATCACAGTTACCGAATATTCATTCCGTACTGTTCAAGCGCATCAAGAAAGCTAAACATAAAGTCTATTATCATCCAGCATTCTTCTTTGCTCTTGTTCAGAAAACTAAGGTTATTGAATATCTTACAGCTAAAGTCTTCTTTATCTAACTTGCGCTGAATAAATAACGCTTCTAGATATATCCACTGACCCAGCGAAAGATATCTGTCGCCTATAAATTCAGAGAAACAAGAGTATATCTTGATGCTATGGATTATCGATTCTTCATCATAAAAGTATGGTATAAGATTCGGTTGATTCATTATCTGCAACAACCTCATTGGGATATCATGTCCTATGATCTCTCTAGGTGTGGTTCCGATAGCATTATAAGATTCAAACTCATGCAAACGATAAGCAAGATTGCCTAGACCTTCTTTATACAATACTTCTTTGGGCCCTGATCTGTGGCTGGCATAATAAATATGTTCTAATGCTTCAGCTATGTCGCAGGCTTCGTACTCATGGAAATTCCATTGAGGGAAATATCTGATAATGTCAGCATTGAATACTTGCATCACCTTCAAAGGTATCTGAAGTCTGTTCAATTTCGTATACCCGATTAACTCTCCTTCAAGTTCTTCTGTAAGACACATTCCATCACATATTATGAATCTTATGTAATCCCGTTCATAAAGCTGCGCATCCCATACATATACCTCAACATACGGATCAGTGTTGTCCCCTGCTCTAACAAATGCAAAAACATAATTTGAACTGCTCCGGCACGCAGCTTTTTCCATTTGAAGAAACTCTTCATCAGACGCCAACGGGTACTTTACGTAATCCTCACAATCCACAACAGAACAACGGTTTATTATTCTTTCAAATCCAAGCAGATTATTCATCCTAACCACCTCCTTTGTCCTTAATAACGATTAAACCTTCCATAATCATCGCATCATATTCTTATGCTTTGATTATAGAAGGTAAGTGTAGACAATAATGGGACTTTTTTAGTGAGCACAGTGCAGTTGAATGTCCACAGGCCAACAGTCCATGAATTGGGACAAAGGGATTCATGACATCACCAGGTTGCTCTTATGAAATCAACTTTCAAAAGAGCACCACGCTAATGAACCAAATATCTACATGCAGTGACAAATTTTGTCAGGCCATAGCATTCAACCTCAACCCGAGGACAAGTATTATCGTATTTTAATATTCGACAATCTTACCTTAGGTATATAGTCCTTTTCTTCACCATAAACCCATTTATCATGTATTTTTGAAAGCTCATATTGCAAGTGCGGAATCCAGTAGTCCGGGTTTTCTAATTTTGGTCCTAGTATTATTTTCTTAACATATACTTGAAAAGGAGGATTAATAAACAACTTACGCGGTTCCAATGGATTATCGGGATTTTTGGGTGTTCTTCTTATTCCTAATCTATCATTAATATCGCGAGATAAAATAATCCTGCTTTCAGCTTCCTGACTATATGATCCCTTTTTAAACAGAAACACAAGTTTCTCTAATATGCGAACAAGACAATCGTTTATTATTGTCACATCATTATCAGGAGCACCATCCAATGCTGTATGAAGGTCCCCAATTTGTCTTTTCAAAACCGCATATAAATCATTTATCGCTTTAGATCTTTCACCTTTTACGATTACCTTTTCTCCATCTAAATAAGCAACATTATACAAATCATAATTCTCGTTAAAATGCTTCCACACTTTTGAATCTAACTTATCTGTAAAAATAGAACCCGGAGCAAATGATTCCGGAGCTAAGCACACACAACAACCGTCACAATCTTTATTTTTTTTGCGATCACTGCCATACATTGTCCACATATTAAGTTGATCCACCAAACCAGTAAATGATTTTAAGAATACATATTTCTGATCATAAAGCATTTCACGAAGTGTTTCTGGCGTCTCATAAAAATAATCCTTTAGGCTTTCGAATAAAACTAAACCCTCCTCCGGATCATTCATATATCTTGCATGCATCATAGTAAGACAGTTTAGTTTTATGCTTTTATTTTCTTTACAGTCCTTCTTTTCTTGCTTTTCTTCTTCCTCACAAATAATCTCATCTATAGTTACATCAGAAAACAAATAACTCAAAATATCCAGCGTAGTATAATAAGCTATTTCATTTTCGCTTATTTTCTTATTCTTTCTATGCGAGCGTTTATTCGAAGTAAATCGCAAAACGCTTTGCCTTACATCATCACTGAGATAACTAAAATGAACATTAAAACTAGAAAATGGTTTTGGTGTCTTTCTAAGGGTATCAAGTATTTTCTTTGTGGTGTTATCTATTTCAAAAAGATCATACTTTAAAGACTTATTATCTTCGGTCAATCCTTCACATTTAGATAACAAAACAAACAAATCTCTTCCATTTACAACTTCATAATGTTCCGCATCATCGTTTAACAATTCTTGATAACTTGCCAAATAATTCTCAGAAGCACTGTCAAATTCTTTCTTTAAACGATCGCTATATATATTTTGCAATGCACTCATTATATGTCGATATGTATTTGTTGTATCAGCTACACTAAGTCCGCTTGAAATTGATTTATTAAAACATCTATACGCTTCAAAATACGCCTTGTTCTCTAATAACAGCACGCCTTTGTAGTAATAAAGATTAACGTTGTTTGCATCATTTTCAATGGCTTGATCAATATAATACTGCGCCAAAAAGAACAATATATCTCTATCTTGTGAAGGCGGTAACATGCCAATAATTTCAGTGACTAAATATGTGAAATTATCGATAACAAGACCTTGCCATTTAATATCTTTTTCCTTGCGCAACAATAAATCTTGACTTTTAAGAGTTTTGTTGATTTCTTTGAATATTCTATCATCAAGATTACAAGTTCTTTTTAAACTATTTAATAATTTACAGTTTATCCATGAAAACAGCACATCATAAGCTAATTGGAATTCCTTATTACGCAACGCGCAATATCCTAAACTATTAAATGCTTTTCTAAGTAAATAATAGTCATCCGTCCTTAAAGCAACAGAGGTATACAGAAATGCGTTCTTGTAATCATCTCTACGGCTCAAGGAATCAGCACAAACGAACATCAGATTAAAAATAGCTCTTTGACAAGAGTGATCCCAATCTAAATCTCTATGGTCCAGATAATATTCTACTGAAATAACCTTCTCGAAGAAATATATATAGCAGTCAAAAGAATATGCTCTTGATTCATCCTCTTCCTTAAGTAAATCTCGTGCAAATTCATATATTGGCCTAGACATATAATAGTCTGTTCTATTGTCATACTTTTCCCAGTCTATTTCTTCAGATTTAAGAGATTCATAATATTCGCGCAACAAGCTATTCAATCTGATTATCGTTCTATCATTAATCGGCTGACTATAATACTTTTCCCAG
>CADBMH010000353.1 GCA_902795705.1 uncultured Lachnospiraceae bacterium
GTGGCGGAAGGATTAGAGATCAGAGGCGGAGGCGGTACTGATTTCAGACCGGTTTTTTTCTATGTGAATGAACTTATAGAGAACGGAACATTTGAGGAGCTTTGCGGACTTTTGTATTTTACGGATGGAAAAGGAATATATCCGAAAAAACGGACACCATATAAAACGGCTTTTTTGATCGCTGAGGATTTTGACGAGGAAAAAATTCCAGACTGGGCGATCAGCTTAAGGCTGGAGCCGGAGGAGTTTATGGCGTTTGAAAGGAAACGAAATAAAATAGCTTTGACAGGAAACGGAGAAGAGTATGAATATTAAAGAGGCAAAACAAGAGATCATCAATACCGTACAGGCGTATTTGAAGAAAAATTCTTTTGGTGAGTATGAGATGCCTGCGGTCAGGCAGCGGCCGATCCTTTTGATGGGACCACCGGGAATCGGCAAGACGCAGATTATGGAGCAGGTAGCAAAGGAATGTAAGATCGGTCTTGTTTCCTATACGATCACGCATCATACCAGACAGAGTGCAGTGGGACTGCCTTTTATTAAGGAAAAGGAGTTTGGTGGGGAAGTGTATTCTATTACGGAATATACGATGAGTGAGATTATTGCCAGTGTCTATAAGGAAATGGAAGAATCGGGGAAAACAGAGGGGATTTTATTTATTGATGAGATCAACTGTGTATCTGAGACATTAGCGCCTACGATGTTACAGTTTCTGCAGGCAAAGACCTTTGGAAATCAAAAGGTGCCGGCAGGATGGATCATTGTGGCTGCCGGGAATCCTCCGGAGTATAATAAATCAGTCAGGGAATTTGATATGGTGACACTTGACCGTGTCAGGAGAATGGATATAGAAGCAGATCATCAGGTATGGCGGGAGTATGCGAGAGAAGCGGGAATCCATAATGCGATTTTAAGCTATCTGGAAATCCATCCGAAGCATTTTTACAAGGTGGAGTTTGATGTGGACGGGCTTCAGTTTGTGACGGCAAGAGGCTGGGAGGATTTCAGTCATCTTTTATGTAGCTATAAAGAGTTAAAGATCCCTGTGACAGAGGAGGTAGTGTTCGAATATCTGCGTCACCGTGACATTGCCGAGGAAGTGGCGGCTTATCTGGAGCTTTACGAGAAGTATGAGGAGGATTACCAAATTGATAAAATTCTTTCCGGGGAGGCTTCTCCTGTCATTTACGAGCGGCTTCTGCGTGCCGGCTTTGACGAGAGAGTGACGGTGGTAGAGCTGATACTGGAAAGCTTGTCCGGAGTGATAGAAAAGTATTTTTTTGAGAAAAAGATTACGGACAGATGGTATCGGTTTTTAAAGGAATATCGTGCCGGAGTGGAAGAAGCAGAAGATGGGTATGCATATTATCTTTCCCTTGTAGAGCGTGAAAAGGAGCGTGCATTGTCGGAGAAAAATGCAGGTCTGTATACAGAGGATGAGGAGAGGCTGGAGAAAATTCTTTTGTTCCTCTGGACTAATTCGGCGCCTGCTATGGCTGACGGAGGGGCAGAGGAGCATTTTTCGGAAGCAAAAAAAGGATTTGAGCAGAAGAAAAAGGAAGTGGAGCAGCAAAAAGAACAGGCAAAGAATGCGATGATGAATGCGTTTTCTTTTATTGAGCAGGCATTTGAAGGCGGGCAGGAGATGGTGCTTTTTGTAACGGAGCTTACTGTCACTGCAGAAAGTGTGCAGTTTCTTTCAGAGGTGCCAAATGAAAAGTATTTAAAATACAGCGAAGAGCTTATGATCGGAACGAGAAGACAGGAGCTTCTGACGGAAATGGAGACGAAAGGAATATAGGAATATGGCAAAAAAGAAGGTCTATGCAGTGAGAAACGGACGCAAAACGGGGCTTTTTGCAACATGGGAGGAATGCAAAGCACAGGTAGACGGCTATTCCGGTGCAGAATATAAAAGCTTCGCGACCAAAGAGGAAGCGATGCTGTTCTTAGAGGGAGAAGAAAAAAAACTGCCTGCAGAGGATGATGAGGAAACAGCGATTGCTTATGTCGATGGAAGCTATGATAAGGTAAGCGGGGACTTTTCCTGCGGGGTTGTGTTTTTATATCAGGGAAAAGAAATCACGATGTCGGAGAGATATTCCGATGAAAAGCTTGCAGAAATGCATAATGTGGCTGGCGAGATCGCGGGTTCCGAATTAGCGATGCAGTATGCAAAGGAGCATGATGTGAAAAAGTTAGTACTCTATCATGACTATGAGGGGATTGCAAAATGGTGTAACGGTTCCTGGAAAGCGAATAAAGAGGGAACAAAGGCATATCAGGAATATTATCATGAAATGCGTCGTTTCTTGGATATTGAATTTATCAAGGTTAAGGGACATTCCGGTGATAAATATAATGACATGGCGGATGAGCTTGCAAAAAAAGCACTGGGCTTATAGAAAATGATAAAGTCAGAGGCAGTTTTTCACAAGGTCTCTGTTGGATGTACAAAAACAGTGAGGTTAAGATATGGATGCAGAAATTTTATTATGGATACAGGAAAATATCAGAAATGATGTTTTGACGCCGGTGATGAAGTGGATCACATCATTGGGAAACAAAGGAATTGTCTGGATTATTATCGGAATGATCTTTTTGTGTATTCCGAAATTTCGAAAGGCAGGGCCAGGAATCGCTCTTGCACTTTTAGGCTCTTTACTGTTAAATAATCTGTTTTTAAAAAATGCGGTCGGCAGGATTCGCCCATATGAAGTCATAGATGGTCTGGAGCTTTTGGTACATAAGGCGGTAGATGCTTCGTTTCCGTCCGGGCATTCTGCGTGCTCCTTTGCTTCGGCAACAGTGATTTTTTTGCTGCTTCCGAAAAAATACGGGATACCGGCACTGATCCTTGCCGCGCTCATTTCATTTTCAAGATTATATGTCGGAATCCACTATCCGACGGATGTGCTGTTTGGAATTTTGGACGGTATTTGTCTCGGAGTCGGAGCGGTTTTTCTTTTGAAGAAGTTCGGAAATAAGCTTCCATGGTTAAGGGAAGAGGAAGCAACACAGGAGGATTAAGGAAATCATGATTTTACAATGTAGTCATATTGATAAAGCATTTTTGGCAGACAATATTCTTTCTGATGTATCTTTTCATATCAATGAAGGAGAAAAAGCGGCAATTGTTGGAAGCAACGGATGCGGAAAATCCACATTATTAAAAATCATCATGGGGGAATATGAAGCAGACCGGGGCGAGGTGATCATAGCAAAGGATACGACGGTCGGATATCTGGCGCAAAATCAGGAATATGATTCAGGCAGGACGATCTTGGAAGAAATGCAGGATGCCAAGCCGGAGGTTCATGCACTGGAAAAGGAGATTGCGAAGATTTCCGGGCAGATGGATGGGGCATCGGGAGAGGAGCTTGCGAACCTGATCCGGCGTTTTGACAGCTTGAGTGAGCGCTTTCGTGCATTAAACGGATATGCATATCAAAGTGAACTTGTCGGCGTATTAAAGGGACTCGGCTTTTCGGAAGAGGATTTTAAGAAGTCTGTGGAAACCCTTTCCGGTGGGGAGAAAACACGGGTGCAGCTTGCGAAGATGCTGCTTGCGGAGCCGGATTTGATTATTTTGGATGAGCCAACAAATCATTTGGATATGAGTGCGATTCACTGGCTGGAGAACTATCTTTCTGCATATCGGAAAGCTGTGCTTATTGTAGCGCATGACCGGTATTTTTTAGATAAGATTGTGGGAAAGGTCATTGAGCTCAGGCAGGCGCATGCGACGGTTTATCAGGGTAATTATTCTTCCTATCAGGAAAAAAGACAGCTTTTGATAGAGAGTCAGAGAAAAGCGTATCTCAATCAGCAGGAACAGATCAGGCACCAGGAAGAGGTCATTAAAAAATTAAAGCAGTTCAATCGGGAAAAGTCGATTAAGCGGGCAGAGAGCAGAGAAAAGCAATTAGAAAAAATGGAGCGCATAGAAAAACCTGTAGAGGAAGATACGGAGATGAAGTTATATTTTCATCCGAGATATCAGAGCGGAAAGGATGTTCTTTCTGTCTCACATTTAAGCAAGTCTTTTGATGACAATATATTGTTCCGGGATATCTCCTTTGATGTAAAGAGAGGAGAGCATGTGGCTGTCATAGGGGATAACGGAACAGGGAAAACAACGCTTCTTAAGATTTTAAATGAGCTTTTGCCGATGGATGAGGGAACATTTACGCTGGGAACGAATGTGGATATCGGGTACTACGATCAGGAGCATCATGTACTGCATATGGAAAAGACTTTATTTGAGGAGATACAGGATGCCTGGCCGGATATGACAAATACCCGGATCCGTAATACACTGGCAGCATTTCTTTTTACCGAGGATGATGTATTTAAGCGAATCGGGGACTTGAGCGGCGGAGAAAGAGGCCGGGTTTCGCTGGCAAAGCTGATGCTTTCGGATGCGAATTTTTTGATCTTAGATGAGCCGACGAACCATTTGGACATTGACTCAAAAGCAATTCTTGAGGAAGCTGTGAACCATTTTGAGGGAACGGTACTTTATGTTTCGCATGACCGTTATTTTATCAATGCGACGGCACACCGGATTCTGGATCTGACACATCATACCCTGTTGGATTATATCGGAAATTATGATTATTATTTAGAAAAGAAAGAGGACATGGAGGCGGCAGGCATTTCACGGATGCAGGAACAGCCGGATCAGACGAAGCGTTCGGATTCAGGGGCGGCGGGCGCGACAGGAGACGGAAAGGAAGGCAGGCTTTCGTGGCAGGAGCAGAAGGAAGAGCAAAAGGCGGCGAGAAAGCTTGCAAAGGAATTGGAAAATACGGAAAAAGAGATTGAAAGACTGGAGGAGGAAAATAAAAAAATGGATGAGGAGCTCGTAAAACCGGAGGTCGCAACAAATTCTGTCAAACTGCAGGAGCTTTCTGCCAAAAGAGAAGAAAATGAAACAAGGCTTTCGGAGCTTTTGGAGCGCTGGGAGGAGCTTTCTTCCTAAGTATGATTAAAAGAATTTCTTTTTCTTGAAGA
>CADBMH010000354.1 GCA_902795705.1 uncultured Lachnospiraceae bacterium
GATATCCGCACCGAAGGAAACGCTGATGATACGGTTGACGCCGAGTTTTTTCAATCCGCCTAAGACACTTTCGTATTCTTCGGGATAATTTGCCTTAAACGCCGGAGCCAGCAAAAGTGAAATCCGCTCCCCGTTTTTAAGATCCCTAAAGAAACGCTCCGTGTCATCCTCGAATTCGCGCGCACCATGTACACACACATCAATACAGCTGCCGCAGCCGACACACTTGCTGCCGTCCACTTCAATCCGTGCCCTGCCGTCCTCCTCTTTCGAGATGCAGGCTCCGATCGCGCTGCAGACATTGATGCATTTATTGCAGCCGACACAATGGTCATTTGTATAAACGATACTGTGCTTATCCATGAATATGGAATCC
Organism: uncultured Lachnospiraceae bacterium; assembly: GCA_902795705.1. GTDB lineage: Bacteria > Bacillota > Clostridia > Lachnospirales > Lachnospiraceae > Butyribacter. Next base: position 377 of record CADBMH010000354.1, read on the forward strand.
CCTTTCTGTTTCCGGACTTTCTTTTATATCTGCTCCGATCGGATAGCCGGTCATCAAAACATCTTAAAAGTCTTCATTCTGTCATTTATTATAATTGCTTGTGAAGCATTCCGCAAGAGAAACTCCTTTGTAACCGGTTATGATTCATGCCCGGAGGTTTTTTCTTGATTAAAAGGATTGCGGGGAGTATTCAGCAATGACCGATGTTGGAGGTGGAAATGATTTTCTATAGTTATTTTTAAATAAGCTATTAGATTTACTTGTCAATTATTTCCTTTTACATTATAATAAGAATAATGCTGAGCGTATCTAATAGGAGGTGTGCCAAATGAAAAATATGAAGAAAATACTAATTTGCTTTGTTGTTTTTGTACTGGCGACGGGAGTTTTGGCAGCATGCGGAAAGACATCGGAGAAGTCTTCCGGGGAAGAGTCCTCTGGTTCAGAGACAGTTATAAAGGATAGTTCGTCATCCGGTTCCGATGATCAGAAAGAGGAGAATAAGTACCCGGAGGGAACTTATGTGATGCGTGTCGGTCATGCACAGACAAAAGAATCTCCGAGACATCGTTCTTTAGAATATTTTAAAGAACAAGTGGAAAAGGAGACAGATGGAAAGGTTGTTGTAGAAATCTATCCGGAGGGAGAATTAGGTGAAGAGACGGAGATGACGGAGAAGGTTTCTTCCGGAGAACTGGAGGCAGTCCGCGGCGGAGATTTGGAGTATGTGCCGAAGTCAACGATGCTCGGTCTGCCGATGATAGCTGATAACTTAGAGCAGGCAAGAAAGCTCTGCTACAGTGATTTTGTAAAGAATCTTTTGAGCACGGCTGAAACCGATCACAATATGAAGGTGCTGGCAGTCGGAGATGACAGCGGATTCAGGCAGATTACAAACAATGTCCGCCCGATCAAGAAGCCGGATGACATGAAGGGCTTAAAGATGAGAGCTCCGCTTGATGTCGTGGATCTTTCTCTGCAGGCATTTGGTTCTTCTACCGTATCGATTCCGTTTACGGAATTATATGAGAATCTGGCAAATGGCACGGTAGATGGACAGGAAAATCCGCTTGCGCTGATTGATTCCAGTCAGTTTTATAAGGTACAGAAATATTGTACGATTATTGATTATATGTTTTTTGCGGAACTGATGTATGTGAATCTGGATTGGTGGGATTCTCTTCCGACCGAATACCAGAAGACGGTAACAGACTGTGCTTAGAGAATGATGGATAGGTGCGCACAGATTACAGATGAGGAAAATGAGAAATATATTAATGATATTGAGAAGAACGGCTGTGAAATATATAAACTTTCTAAAAAGGAACGTGCTGCTTTTGAGCCGCTTGCGGAGACTGTCTGGAAAGAGTATGTGGATAATGGCCGTATTTCGAAGGAAGAGCTTGAAGAAATGCTTTCTGTACTTGGAAAAAAGGTGGACTGGTAGACATGAATATGTCACCAAACAGGGATTTTTGTATATAATGATTTATTAAATTGCATGCAGCAAAAGAGGAAGGGCAATTATGAAATCAATCAGAACGAAGCTTGTCGTTGTGTTTTCGGCATCGATTACATTAATCGTGTTTGTGCTTTTGTCTGTTTCCATCTGGGGCATCAATACGCTGAATGAAAGAGACTCGAACCAGATTTTAGAGCATCTCGGACGGGAAAATGCAGGGACGATTGATGCGAAGCTGGAGGATATTGAGCACTCTGCGAATAAAATTTATTATTATGCATACGACCAGTTGGAAGCATATTTCGGAAAGCTTTATGGAGAGAGCTTTCGGAAGGATTATCTTGAAAGAGTGGGAACCTTAGCACTCAGTGAGGCAAAAGGAGCAGATTCCAAGGATAGTAATAATATCAAGGCAGTCTACTACAGGCTTACTACGGATATCAAACAGGAGCCGACCGGCTTTTATTATCAATGGGATACAGAGACGCAGTCCTTTAAAAAGCGTCAGGATATCGATCTTTCGAAATATGATAAGGATGATGAGGAAAATGTCGGTTGGTATTATATGGCAAAGGAAGAGAAAAAGCCGGTCTGGATCGGTCCGTACCAGAATGACAGATTGGGAATCCGTGTTGCGACCTACTCTTCCCCTGTCTATGTATTCGGAAGGTTTACGAGTGTTATTTCCATGGATGTGGACATCGAGGAGCTTTGTAAGGAACTGCATGATATTACGATTTATAACACCGGTTCCGCTGTTCTTTTTGATGTAGAGGAAAATCTTCTCTATGATAAGGAGCATGAGGACGGACTGGATAAAGAGAATTTTACGGAGACGGAGGATGCGATTTCCAAGGCGAAAAATACCTCGCTGAAATCAAAGGATCCGGTCGAATACCGGACTTCGGATGGTGCGATGAAGCTTTATGCGTGTAAGCTGGTGAATGGGATGACACTTTGTGTTACGGCGCCTCTTGACGAAATCAATTCCACAAGAACGAGAGTGCTCGGATATTCGATTACATTGAGTCTGGTATTTGCAGCGATTGCGTTAGTCGTGATGTTCCTTCTGATCAACCGCTTCTTAAGACCGTTAAAGGAGCTGACTGATGTTTCAAAGCAGCTTGCTGACGGAAATATGGAGGTACATCTGGATTATAAAGGGAATGATGAAATCGGACAGCTCACGGAGATGTTTGAGCTGATGGCAAATTCTCTGAAGCGCTACTTTGATCATTTCCACAGTCTTGCCTATACGGATTCGCTGACCGGATTAAATAACAAGGCAGCATTTACGATGACGAAGGAGGTTATCGAGAGCGAGGTCAAGATGGGGCGTGCTTCCTTTACGATTGTGGTCATGGATGTCAATAACTTAAAGACGATCAATGACACGATCGGGCATGAGATGGGCGATCTTCTTCTGAAGCATGTAGTTCTTTGCATGCGAAAGGTGTTTGTGGGATTTCCTCTTTACAGGATCGGCGGGGATGAATTCTGTTCAATCGTCAATACGGATGAGCCGCAGAATCTGATTGACCGCCTGCAGAGTGTGACAGCAGGGATGAGCAGGGAAGATTTTGAAACATTTCATTGTGATTATCAGATCGCAGCGGGATATTCCACCTTTGTCAAAGGCGAGGATAAAAGCTTTGATGATGTATTTAATAAGGCAGATGCAAAAATGTATGAGAATAAGAGCTATTTGAAAGCAAGGGCGAAAAAAGAGAAAAAGGATAGGGTTTAGCAGAAGTTGATCATACATAGGAAAATGTATCAGGGGCAAAAGTAATTTTGCCCCTTTAAAACAGGAAAATAAACAGAAAGTGAGGACAGACACATGAAGATTCGGGATATATTAAAGGAAGACAGGATTACTCTTTCGATGGAGGTGTTTCCACCGAAGAAGGCGACAGCAATGGAAAAGGTTAATGAATCAGTACGGGAGATTGCGAGATTAAAACCGGATTTTATGAGTGTGACCTATGGTGCAGGCGGTGGGACGAGTAAATATACCGTACAGATTGCAAAGGATATCAAGGAGGCACATGGTGTCAATGCCGTTGCACATCTAACCTGCGTTTCTTCGACAAGAGAGACGGTAGAAAAGCAGCTTCATTTCATGAAGGATGCAGGGATTGAAAATGTTCTGGCACTGAGAGGGGACATTCCGGATGAGACGGAGTTTCCTCTGCCGAATCAGTTTCATTATGCCGCTGAGTTGGTGAAAAAGATAAAAGAAATTGCTCCTGAGATGTGCATTGGCGGAGCATGCTATCCGGAGGGACATCCGGAGGCGGCAAGCAAGGCAGAGGATATTAAACATATTAAGGAAAAAGTAGATGCGGGCTGTGAGTTCCTGACGACTCAGATGTTTTTTGATAATTCTATTTTCTTTAATTATCTTTACCGGATGCGTGAAGCGGGGATTTCTGTGCCGATTATAGCGGGGATCATGCCGATTACGAAAAAGGTACAGATCGAGAGGAGTATCCAGCTTTCCGGATGTTGTGTACCTGCAAGGTTTAAAGCAATCGTAGACTGGTTTGGAGATGAACCTGCGAAGATGAAACAGGCCGGTATTGCTTATGCAACAGATCAGATTATTGATCTTCTGGCAAATGGAGTCAAACATATTCATATTTATACGATGAATGATCCGGAGGTGGCAGCAGGAATTCAAAAGAATCTTTCTGAGATTTTGAGGTAACGGTTTCAGCCGGGAAAGTGGGTTGTCTCAGTCCGGCAAAGGCAAATCCATGAGGATGTATGGGGGATGACATTATGAATAATCAGGAGCATGCTGACAGCATGGATCAAAACGAGACAGAGCATGCAGAAGAGGATAAAAGAATATATACATTAAGCGAAGAAAAGCCTGTGAAGGCTGTGGTCAAGATGGGGGTTCCACTGGTTGCCGGTATGTTCATCATGGTGCTCTATAATCTGGTGGACACTTACTTTATCGGACTTATGCGGGATGATTATCAGCTTGCGGCAGTCAATCTGGCTTATCCGGTGATGATGATACAGATTGCGATTTCCAATATGATCGGAACGGGCGCCTCTTCGCTGATTGCAAGAAGTCTGGGAGCGGCAGAAAAAAAGCTTGCCGCACATACGCTTACGGTCAGCTTTTTGCTCATGGTGCTAAGCAGCGTTTTTGTTGCCGTTCTGGGGCTTCTTTTTCTTCCGCAGCTGGTGCAGGGACTTGGTGCAAAGAGCAATACCTTTTCCTATACGGAGCAGTATGTGAGGATTCTTTTGCTCGGCAGCCTGTTTACAATGGGAAATTATATTTCGGGACAGCTTTTACGAAGTGAGGGCTCTGTAAAGCAGTCCATAGCCGGCATGATCATCGGAACGGTCTTAAATATTATCCTGGATCCGGTGTTTATTTTTTTGCTCGGAATGAAGATACGGGGGGCGGCGATCGCAACGATACTCGGAAATGCTGCAGGGATGTTTGTCTCGCTTTCGTTTTACGGAAGAAGGAAGACGCTTTTGAGGCCGGAGCGGGCATACTTAAAACCTACGGCAGAAATATTAAAGGAGATTTTCTGGGTGGGGATTCCTGCTACGCTTGAAACGCTGTTATCCTCTGTGGCGTATATCGTGAATAATAATCTTGCTGTGGCATATGGAGAGTTAAATGTCGCGGCGATGGGGATTGCGCAGAAAATACTGTCTTTCGGAAATTATATCTATCAGGGGTTTGCAGCGGGAGTACAGCCCATCATGGGCTTTAATTATGGTGCGAAAAATTACAAAAGGATGCTTGGAATCCTGAAGGCGGGGGTTTTCGTGGTAAGCGGAACGGAGCTTTGTGTAATGGCTGTCTGTGGTATCTTTGCGCCGTATCTGATCGGTATTTTTACGAAATCTTCCGAGGTGATCGTGACAGGAAGCATGGTGCTCCGGGCAATCATGTGCATTCTTCCTTTTGTCGGAGCGACTTCTATGAGCCGGATGTCCTTTCAGGCTATGGGGAAGCCGCAGTATGCATTCGGGATCACACTGATCAGGCAGCTTGTGCTGTATGTACCGCTTTTATTGCTTTTTGACAGGGTATTTGGTTTTTCGGGAATGATCTGGGCTCAGCCGGTCACAGAGGCGATTATGATGGCTGTTTCCGTCAGGATGCTGTATGGTCTGATCCGTTCGGAGGAAAAGAAGCATTCGGAAGGATAGGATCTGTACACACAGTTTTCACAGTTTCATCAAATGTATGACAAAAATCAAAGGTATTTTATTGGTAAGAAAAGGAAAAAAGAGTATGCTTTGTACTGAGTTGTCATAAGCAGGGCGGTCAAATCGGCAGGCTGTACGAAAAGGATAAAGCAAAAAGACTGGAGGGATGTAAATGGGAAATAAGATGCTTATGAAAAAAGGCAGAAGAAGGAAGGCGGTGGCAGCTGCGGTTGCGGCTGCTATGGTGATATCAGGACTTTCCGCTGTGCCGGACGGGAAGAAGGCAGAGGCGGCGGACGTAAAGAAAACGGGTTATACATTGTCTAAGGCCGCAGGAACCTATCAGAGTACGGTAAAGGTACAGATCAAGGCGAAAAAAGGGTATAAGGTCTATTATACCTTAAATGGTACTTTTAGCCTGAAGAAGCTGGTTAAAAGCGGAAAGAAAAAGACGGTCACGATC
>CADBMH010000355.1 GCA_902795705.1 uncultured Lachnospiraceae bacterium
CCAATAAAATTTATAGCAATAGGACGGATTCTTCATCATCAGGGAAAATCCTTCGATATCCAGATTGTTATAATATTCATGATCTATCCTTAATGAATACGGACTTTTTTCAGAAGAAAATTGATCCACTGCTCGTCCCCCCTTCCCTTTCTGACATCCGATGTGATCCATTGCTTTTCTATCTTAATCCCTTCGGCTCCTGTCATCATTTCTTCAAATTTCCGCGCAGTCATATCCGTGAAATACCGTCCGCCTCTCATTCCCTCAAAATCACCGTGCTTAAAGGAAAGATAAAAGATTCCTTCCGGCTTCAGGGCATCCATCCCCTTTCTGATGATCCCAGGCAGATCCGTGATTTTTAAATGCAAAAGAGACGCACATGCCCAAATGCCATCATACATTTCCTCCGCCTCCAAAGCGGAAAACTCCTCATTTCTCACCGGAATCCCGGTATACTCCCTTACCAGCCTACATAAATTTTCCGAGGCATCTGTTGCATCTACCCGATATCCCTTTTCCATAAAAAACAGTGCATCCCGCCCGCTCCCGCAGCCCCAGTCCAGAATATAACCACCTGCCGGAATATAGTTCAAAAATTCAGTTCTTATCTCATCCATATCAGCATGCTCTGTCGCCTTTATAAACTCTTCTGCATGCTCTTCGTAATATTTTATACTAATATTTTGCATATTTCCACCAGTTTGTTGTAAAATTCTTTCCATTTTATAATTTTAAATCTAAATGTGATTTGACATCTAAGAATTGCATAGTCAGTTGATACTTCTTTTCAGTAAAAATTGTTTTTTCAAAATCCTATCTTCCTTTGCATTCATGAATTTTTGCAACAAGGTTTAAAATATCCGTATCCCATGATTTTTCTACAAGTCTGCTGTAATCAAATAATCTCATAAAAACTCCTTTCGTCCAGCATTCTTTTTCTTTCATCCAATCATACTTGATTTTGGACGAAAAAACAATCCTTTGGACAAAAAACAATAAGATGAGACTCTGTTCCGGCTCCGTTTACAGTTACATTTACTTCATTCATGTTCGTATCCTCCATTTTCAAATTTCATAAAACAAAAAAAAGCATATGAAACAGTTACATCTCATACGCCTTTACGCTGTTAAAATCATAATCACCCTCATCAATCATACACCGTTCCCATAGAATAATCCGTTATAAATTCCGTCTGGCAGAACTGATTCCTTGTTGTATTGACCGCAATCGCTGTCACAAGTCCATCCGGCTTATTGTCATTTATCATGATCCGCTCTCCCTGCCCTGCCTCGAAAATGATATGGTCGTAACGCACATGATTCTCCTTTAAGAATCTAAGGGTATGTGCTTTCTCATAGCCGCTTCTTGCCGTTAGAAAGATGATCATATCCTTTTCCGGTATCTGCTCCAAAAATTCCCTTGCTCCCGGAAGGAACTGATCCTTTCCCATAATGTACGGCCCATCATGTACTAATATCGTTCCATCAAGGTCTAAAATCCAGGTCTTAGGCATAGGCGATAATCTTACTTCTTTTGGCTCTAACATCTATTTTCCCCCGCACGAATCATCTGACTCCATACTCATCTCTTCCTTTTTTCGCTCCATTTCCAAAATAATGGGAATATATTTATCATTTATCCTTCTGGTCGCTTTTTCTGCTTTTCTCATCAATTCACCCTGTTTTATTCCCCACTCCATAGCTGCCAGATTGTCCTCCGGTTTTTCACTTAAAATACTTCTGTCAGTCATGTAAAACACCTCCTATCTGTCATCATAGATAATTCCAACTTTATGACAATTTGCAAGAAAGAAACTTACCGCTTTCTGATAATCCCTCAGTCTCGTCCCCTCATTATGTAAATCTACTGATTCGTTATACAAATCTATAGCAGCCCCCTCCAAATATCCATCTCCCTTTTTCACAAGATAAGATATTCCTCCAAGATTGGTGACAACCACCATCAATTTTATTGTGCTATTCCCTATAAAAAACTTCACATCCTCTAGAGAAAATTTTGACAAAGAAGGATGGTTATGGAGTACTATAATCACACATCCATAAGAAGCTCTGATAAGATGGTCTGCAACTACATTTAAGCGAGGATCTACCGAATGTTCATCTCCATATGCAATACCAACATAATCTTTTCCGGCATCTATCAGTTTTTTGTAATTAAGGCTAAATGTAATAGCAACCTCATTAGAATCATTATCCTCCTTAGATAGTCGCAGCACTTCTTTTGCTAAATCCTGCAACAAAGGGTATACACTTTCTGAAATCTCTCTGTATTTTATCAGCGGCACCTTCTCAATAGCTTCATCCGTAATTATAATTTTGTGGTCACGCTTTTTAGCCATTCCTAAATCAAAAAGATCATTTTTAGCTTTCCCCATCCGCATTGCTCCCTTCATAATTCTAATAATACACTGAAAGCTCTTTTTTTTCAATATAATCCACCAATATGATTATGTTATATCTCCTATATTTCTATCGCTCTTTTTTACCTTGTCCTCAATGTTACAGCAGTTCTATTCCGAATAAATTCTTTTATCTTCTTCTCTGCACCTCTCCTTCTTGCATATCGAAACATACAGCTTTTATCTACTGCATATTTTCTAAAAGAATCCTCAAATATAGTCGCATACTCCCCCTCGCTTATTGAACCACCAATCAAATGCTCTGCCAGCAGATCAATTAGTGTAAATGTTTCTAAATAACACCACTTTATTTTTAGGATAAATTTTCATTCTGCAAGGAACAAAATCGACGGCGTAGTGTTCTCCGTTCCACTCCGGTCGGCACATAGCAGACATCCACTGGATGTCTTGTGCCCTACGGCTAGATTTTGTGACGCAGCAGATGGAAATTTAGACAAAAATAAGGTGTGTTTATTTAAAAACATTTACACTAGTAACTTCTCTATTCTCGTATACCATTTTTCTTATGTCCCATCGGTGCTTCAGAAATCAACTTCTCAATCACAATCATATCATCACACCGATATCTATGATACATTTCCAGTGTTGGATAAATAAATACTTTCCCCGGATACTTTTCTTTCAGGGTATCAAATACAAAGTCTCCAAGTATAATCCGTTATAAACTCTATTCGGCAGAACTGATCCGTTTCCCAACGAACCAAAGGTTCGTTTAATGTACGGTCCATCATGTACTAATATTGTTCCATCAAGGTCTAAGATCCAGGTCTTAGGCATAGGCGATAATCTTACTTCTTTTGGTTCTAACATCTATTTCCCCCTTTTCCTTTCATCTCAAACATTGTCCCTACCTCTCCATCCGTCCTTTTAACGATCGGATCTCTGCTGCCAAAACCCATGCAATCCCCGGTATTGTGATTCCCCAGATAATACTCATATATACGGGCTGCTCAGGCACATACAGAAAGGGTATCCTGCACAGCAGGCTTACACATCTTCATGATCAACTATACTTGTGACAGAATCCGGATTTTCGGCCAGAAACAATGAAATTTCCTGAATAAACCTGTCACCGTATTTCTTGTATTTTGTCTCTCCTACACCGGATACACTTAACATAGCGGCTCTGTCACGCGGCGCTTTCGCACTCATATCTATGAGTGTCTTATCACTAAAGATAATATACGGCGGCATGCCCTCTTCTCTGGCGATCGTAAGCCGCAGCTTCCGAAGGACATCAAACAGTTCATATCCGGCTTTTGTAAGCTTATCCGTACTTTTCCTGCTGTTTCTTGTCTTCTGACGATCCGGCTCCCTATCCTTGCATGTCCGAACCAGAATATGCGTATTCGGATCCTTTAACGGATCTATATTCCCCATGCGGATCACACTGTATTTATCAGCAGTTTGATACAGATACCCGTCCATAATGAGCCGGTTTATCAGTATTCGAAGTTCTGATTCGGAACGGTTCTTCAAAGCC
>CADBMH010000356.1 GCA_902795705.1 uncultured Lachnospiraceae bacterium
AATAACCGTATCCGGCTTCACGATCCAGCCGATCAAAATACAGGTACCGATCGCCACAACCGGCATAAAGATATTATTGCTCAGATAGTCAAAGATATCTAATATCTGTGCCACGGTATTATTTGGTAACTTAAATTCAAAGTAAAAGGCATTATATCCCAGACAGATGAAAATTCCCAAAACCAAAGCAATCGCCGTTTCAAGCACAGTCGCCTTTTTTCTGCTCATATGGAACTGATCCATCAGGCTCGATACAACTGCCTCAAGGACAGAAATCGAACTGGTAAGTGCGGCAAAAAATACCATCACGAAAAAGATCGAACCGATCACATTTCCGATCGCACCCATCTGATGAAATACCTTTGGCAGCGCAACAAACATCAGTCCCGGTCCTGCTGTCATCCCTTCCTTTCCCATGAATACATACACAGCAGGAATGATCATGACACCGGCTAAAAAGGCAACTGCCGTATCAAAAATCTCAATCTGGTTGACTGACTTCATCATATTGGCATCATCTCTCACATAAGAGCCATAGGTTACCATAATACCCATCGCCACGCTGATACTATAAAAAAGCTGCCCCATCGCATCACGAACGACAATCAGGATATCCTTTAAGGACATCCCCGATATATCCGGCACGATATAAAACAAAAATCCATCTAATCCGGTTCTTCCGCTGTCTGCATCCCCTTTAATGGTCAGGGAAAAAATCGCTACTCCTATGATCATCACAAGAAGCACCGGCATCAGAATCCTCGATAACGATTCAATTCCTTTATTTACCCCGCGATAAATAACAAAAGCCGTCAGCGCGAGAAAAATCACATCAAAGACGATCGGTGAGACATTTCCCGTAATAAATCCCGTAAAATAATCATCCTTCGCCGCCTGTACACCCTGTCCCGTGATAAAGGTCACACAGTATTTCATTACCCAGCCGCCGATGATACAATAATACGGCAGTATCAGGAAAGGCACTAAGGTTGCCACCGTACCCAGCCACTTCCATTTTTTATGAAGCACCCCGTATGCCGTCAAAGGACTCTGCTTCGTCTTCCGTCCGATACCGATCTCTGTTACGAGAAGCGTATATCCGAAGGTAAGCGCCAGAATCAGATAGATGACCAGAAAAAGTCCTCCGCCTCCCTTTGCCGCCAGATACGGAAACCTCCAGATGTTTCCAAGTCCTACTGCACTTCCCGCTGCCGCCAGTACAAAACCAAACGAGCTGGAAAATGAATTTCTTTTGTGATGTTTCTTTTCCATTTTTCTTTACCTCCTCATACCACTCCGGGCATTAATTATTTAAACATTATTATCCATCATATAACGGACAAACTTTTCTGCATTTTTTGCATGCTTTGTCACCTTCGAAATCGCAGCTACGGGATTTTTAATTCCGACAGACAATGCCTTATATTTTTCACTGTCGGTCAGATAAAGCGCACAATTATATTTTTTCGAATCCTTCGGAGTTAATTTCCCGGTCTCCTTCTGATCTACGGCATCGTCTAATGTCAGATGATAAGTCCTGTACCGGTATTTTTCTTCATAGTCCTGATAAAAGGACACCTCTTTATCCTCTTCTGCCGTGAAAAAATAATCTGCGTTTCCCCAGCGTTCAAAATTCTCTTCATCCATGATCACCACATCAGCGACCTTGCCGAAAATATATGTCTGAAGCTGCCTGTCCGAGCTGCACAGCTCCACCGTCACCTGCTCGATTTTCTTATTGATTTTCAGATAATCTTCAATCTCCTCTTTGAAATCCTCTAACCGTTCCTCGTCGATCACATCATGCCGTATCACGACAAAAAGCACATCCGCAGGCTTTCTCACCAGATTCTGCGCAAACCAGACCACCAGCAGAACAACGACTACCGCAATTACAACAAGCTTCTTAAAATGATAATCAAAAAAATAACGGATTTTCCCCTTACGGTCTAAATTCTCTATCTCTTCCTTTGAAGCCTTATCATTTCTCTTCTGATAGATTTCTGCCTGTTCTTCCTTTAATTTTTTAAAATCCTCCTCAGAAAAATGAATTGCCATTTTCTATCTCATTCCTTTCTGTCCGACAGAATTACACATTCCTGCAACCGTTATACGAACATCCCCCACATATACAAAAACACATAAAAAACCATCAAAAGACCATTGATGACTGCTGCAATCGTCGGAAACAAGGGGCGTATATTTTCGCCGCGCAGACTGAGCCACGCACCGATGAAACCGATCACACTCAGAAGCAGACAAAAAAGTCCTGCTACACCCGCTAACGCACCTGCCTTTCCGTTACTGTCACTGGATATTACACAGGTGATGATAAAAAGGATCATGGATGCCACACCAATCAAGGTAGCTATGATCGCACCGCGCGGATGCTTCTTATCCGTGAGCCGAAGCGAATGTCTTTCCTTTTTTTCTGCCATATTATCCCTCCATCTACTTTTTCCGTTTCGCCCTTCTGTATATTCCCCTGCTGATATAAAACAAAATGCAGCCGATCATTCCCCCGCAGGTATTCAAAATAATATCATCTACATCCAACGAACCAAGCTTTGTAACAAGCTGTATCAGCTCAATCACAAGAGACGAAAGCATGCTAATCAGTGTAACGCGAATAAAATTCCAATGCTTTGAATTAAAAACCGGCAATACAAAACCAAGAGGAATGAAGCAGACTACATTCCCCACCAAATTGATAAACATCTCCACCTGTTTTATATGATTTTTTATCGCATAGAGACACCTTTTAATCTCCGCAAACGGCTCTATGTTATATTGATAGGATTGTCTTGGAACGCGTCCCAATTCCTCGCAGAAAAACAGGAAATATACCATCGCGATCAGATATATGACAAATCCAATCAAAGCAAATACCCGAAGTAACCCCAGATTCTTTTTTTTCATACCCGATAGACTCCATTACTATTTACGAAGTGCGGCTCCTAACTCCTCCAAGGCCCCGATGATCTTATCCATTGCAGCAGAAACCTCTTCCTCCTTTAGAGTCCTGTCCTTTGCACGGAAAACAATCTTATATGCTAAAGACCGGTATCCCTGTGCAATCTGTGCCCCCTCATAAATGTCAAATAATTCATAACTCTCTAATAATGCTCCGGCTTTCTTTTTGATCACCTTCTCAATTTCTCCTGCCAAGATGTCCTTTTTCACGGTCAGACTAATATCTCTGACCATAGCAGGGAATTTTGCGATTCCCTCATACTTTACAGTCTGTTTTTCCATTGTGATGAGTTCCGCCAGATCCACTACGGCAATATATGCTTTTTCTCCTATATCAAAATTCTTTAAAACTGCCGGATGCACCTCACCGAGATAGGCAATCGTCTTCCCCTTATAGATTACATTTGCCTGACGCCCCGGATGCAGAAAGCTCTTTCCGGCATTCGGATCATATTCCGCCTGCTCCGTAAGAGAAAGCTTAGCAAGAACGCTCTCTATCACGCCCTTCATATCATAAAAATCGCCATCTCCATACATTCCAAGCGTCAACTGTACCTTTTCATCCGGAAGCTCGGTAAGCGGAAGCTGCTTCGGAAGATACACATTTGCCAGCTCATAAAGTCTGACATCCTTATTTCTCCTGTTATAATTGGTCGCAAGAGAAGTAAGCATGCCTCCGATTGCAGAAGTACGCATCACGCTGTAATCCTCTCCCAAAGGATTGCTGATCACAATGCTCTTTCTTAATATATCATCTTCCTTTAAATTTAATTTATCATATACCCTCGGACTTTCAAACGAATACGTCATGCCTTCACAGAAGCCGTATGCCTCCACAACATCACGGACTTCATTTTCAAGCTCCAGTTTTTCGGACAGACCACCCATCGTCGTCGAACTGTTCGGCAATGTCATGGGGATCTTATCATATCCGTAAAATCTCGCAACCTCCTCGGCAAGATCGGCAAGACGCTCCAGATCCTGTCTCCATGTCGGTACGAGCACTTCCTTCTTTTCTCTGTCCACGGTAAGATCAATTTTCTCAAAATATTTAACCATGTCGTCTTCCGGAATATCGGTTCCCAGTAGGGCATTGATCTTATCTGCACGATAAGGAATCGTAATCGGTTCTTTCTTTACAGGATAATAGTCCACGACTCCGCCGACCACTTCACCGGCACCGAGCTCTTCAATCAATTCACATGCACGGTTCATCGCCTCGATTGCCGTATTCGGATCCAAGCCCTTCTCAAACTTCGCCTGTGCATCGGTACGCATACCAAGCTTCTTTCCGGAAAGACGAATATTGGTTCCGTCAAAGGTTGCTGCCTCAAAAAGCATGGTCTTAACATCATCCGTGATCATGGAATTTGCACCTCCCATGATACCGGCGATACCGATTGCCTTTTTCCCGTCACAGATCATCAGCATAGAATCATCTAAAATTCTCTCCTGTCCGTCTAAGGTTGTGAATTTTTCATCCTTTTCTGCTCTTCTCACCACGATTTTATGCTCTTCAATCGTATCAAGATCATAAGCATGCATCGGCTGGGCATATTCCTCCATCACATAGTTTGTGATATCCACGATATTGTTGATCGGGCGAATCCCGACAGAGGCAAGTCTTCTCTGCATCCACTCCGGCGACGGCGCAAGCTTGATATTCTTCACCACTCTTGCCGTATATCTGGAGCAGAGTGCCGAATCCTTA
>CADBMH010000357.1 GCA_902795705.1 uncultured Lachnospiraceae bacterium
GCGCAGGCGGCAAAAAATGCACATAAAAGATTAAGACAGGTGGAGTTTCATACGCAGGCACCGGATCATCCGATCCTTTGGGCAGCGGATGAGAGCTACTACCTCAAATTCTATATTTTCCAAATCTGTAACGAATATTAACCATATTCGTTGGAGCGGTGAAGTGTGGAAGTGCCGGAAATGCAGTGTTTACACTATGTGCGAGTATTGTATGGAAATGTAGGACTTATCGTAAATTGATGTAAAATGGTGTAGTAAATGGTGTAGTAATATTGTAAGATTCAAACAGGTTAATATGTGGAAAAGAAATTACAGGGAATTCTTTTTCATACCCAAACAACTTCATTTTGTGTACCTCCAGAAATAGTATATCATAGATATACAACAGATACAACATACATAAGGAGAAAATTTGACATAAAAAATACCGCCATTAGGCGGTTTGTGGAGAATTTGGTTTTATTCAACTGTCAAAGTGCCGTAACCGTTTATCCTAAAAAAAATAAAAAAGGGTATTGACAAATAAATTTTTTTGTATATAATAAAAGTTGTTATGACAAAGGTGTCACGAACGAGATTCGTGGCACTTTTTCTGTTTGTAGGCAGGAAACAGGCAACTGGATATGTCTGAAGCTTCTGTCCTATAAAATGGATATCTATGAGAATGCGCAGCTCATCTAACAAAAAAAGGATTGGAGTGATTGGTATGTCAAAGGAAGTAATGGATTACATAAATGAAAATCTCTGGGGCGTCTGGTTTTTAATAGGTGCAGCTCTTGTGTTCTGGATGCAGGCAGGCTTTGCGATGGTAGAGTCCGGCTTTACCAGAGCGAAAAATGCAGGAAACATTCTGATGAAGAACCTGATGGATTTTTGTATCGGTACGGTAACATTTATGCTGATCGGTGCATCACTTCTGTTAGGGGAGGATGTGCTTGGTTTTATCGGAGCACCGGGATTTGATCTTTTTACCAGATATGCGGATTTTGATTTTTCGGGCTTTGTATTTAACCTGGTATTCTGTGCGACGACGGCAACGATCGTTTCCGGAGCAGTGGCGGAGAGAACGAAGTTTTTATCTTATTGTATCTATTCCGCGATTATCTCCGCGCTGATTTACCCGATCGAAGCACACTGGATCTGGGGCGGCGGATGGCTTGCACAGATGGGATTTCATGATTATGCAGGCTCCTGTGCGATTCATATGGTCGGTGGAACCTGTGCCCTGATCGGTGCTAAGATATTAGGTCCCCGTATCGGAAAGTTCAGTAAGCGGACAGGGAAGCCTCATGCGATTCCGGGACATAACCTGCCGATCGGAGCTTTGGGTGTATTTATTCTCTGGCTTGGCTGGTATGGCTTTAACGGCGCGGCAGCAACGGATCTTTCGACGCTCGGCTCTGTCTTTCTGACAACGACGATCGCGCCGGCAATCGCTACGGTAGTCTGTATGATCTTTACATGGGTAAAATACGGGGCACCGGATGTTTCGATGTGTCTGAATGCATCTCTTGCAGGTCTGGTAGCAATTACAGCACCCTGCGATGTGACAGATGCGCTTGGGGCAACGATCATTGGTGTGGTTGCAGGATTTTTGGTTGTATTTGGTGTCTGGTTTTTGGATTATAAACTTAAGATTGATGATCCGGTCGGCGCGGTAGCCGTACATATGCTAAACGGTATCTGGGGAACGATTGCCGTGGGACTCTTTTCTACAAGCTCTGCTCCTGGCTTTGCCGTGGCAGGGATCAAAGAAGGCGTCTTTTACGGCGGAGGCTTCACACAGTTAGGATATCAGCTCATTGGTCTGGTTTCCGTGATGGCATGGGCGGCAGTAACGATTACGATCACATTTTTAGTAATCAAAGCATGTATCGGTTTTCGTGTGACACCGGAGGAGGAACTGCAGGGACTGGATGCGGCAGAGCATGGATTATCCTCTGCATATGCGGACTTCGCACCGGCAGGAACGGCGTTCTATTCAAACGGTGCTTCCCTTGAAACATTAAAGGGTGATATTCCTATGGAGAAGGCGGTTTCCGTTGTCAATGCCTCCAAGCTGACTCCGGCAGCAATGAAGGTAGTTTCTTCGGAGGAGAATAAGGAAGTGCCGAAGCTTACAAAGGTATCGATCATCTGCCAGCAGAGCAAATTAGAGGAGTTAAAATCTGCCCTGGATAAGATCGGTGTCGGCGGTATTACGGTAACACAGGTGCTTGGCTGCGGTACGCAGAAGGGAGCGGTAAGATATTACCGTGGAGCACAGCTTGATGTTATCCTTCTGCCGAAGGTAAAGGTTGAGGCTGTTGTCAGTGCCGTGCCGGTAAATGAGGTGATCGAGACGGCGAAGAAGGTACTCTATACCGGAAATTATGGCGATGGTAAGATGTTTGTCTATGATGTGGAGGATGCGATCAAGGTTCGTACTGGTGAAACGGGCTTTGATGCATTACAGGGGGAAGAAACAGCGTAGCGTTTACATGGTTATATTGTGTTTTTATAGCGAGATATACAGAGGAGGGTGTCTGAAAAGATACCCTCTTTTCTTTCGTTCTTTTATTTGATATACTGATAATATGAAAAGATTTTCTAATGCATGTTGTGTTAAAACAATGCATTTACAAGATACAACAGGAGGAAAGAGTCGATGAGAAAATCTGTGGTTCGGGAAATTTTGGCATTATCTGTGGTTTGTCTTATGGCGGCATCTGTATTGGCAGGTTGTGGTGCTGCAGCATCAAAAGAGAAGAAAAACAATGCTAAAAAGGAAAAAGAAGTATCCGGGGAAAACATAGTTATTCCGTCTGATGATGCTGTGACAGACTTTAGCATATATGAGAAATATCTGGATAAGGTATATTCGGGAACGGCGAAAGAAAATGAAAATCTCAAGGTTTATTTTTGTTTTGCAGAGAAGAAAAGTGAGGGAGTGCTTTTGATATTTGATTCGAAAGAAAATACTTATCTTTGTGTCGCCGGGACTATCGAGGAACAGAAGCTTGAAGATGAGAGAACAGCAGTGACCATTGTTGATGAAGCTTCCGATGATTCTTTTGCTTTTATTACGACATATGAAGAGGATGAGGACAGCTATACGATAAATCTCGGTGAGCAGTTTGGTACGGTGACTGCAAAGTCCGGTAAGCGTTCTGAGGTTTTGAAGGCGTTTGAAAAGATTAAGAAAAGCGGAGCGGAATCTGTTTTTTGATCAAATTATTGAAGAAGGATGTCTGAAGGACAGACTGAAATTTAGAGAAAAGGAAGCAGGGCTTTTGTACGGCTGCTTTGGAATGGAGAAAAGCATGGAAAACAGAAATAAGGTCATGAACTGGCAGGAATTTGAAACAAAACTACAGGAGATTGATTTGAAAGGTACACCACCGGAAACAGAACCGGAAAGACAATATTATTTTATAAAAAAGTTAAGAGTGTGGGCAGAGGAGAAAAAGAAGGAATTAAAACGACCACTCTATGCCAATATTACAACCTTCGGGTGCCAGATGAATGCAAGAGATTCGGAAAAGATTACAGGTATTATGGAGATGATCGGTTATGAGATCACAGAGAGAGAGGATGCGGATTTTTTATTGTATAATACCTGTACCGTCAGGGAAAATGCAAATTTAAAGGTCTATGGAAGGTTAGGACAGTTAAAAAGCAGAAAGCAGAATAATCCGGAAATGGTGATTGCTCTGTGTGGCTGCATGATGCAGGAAAAGCCCGTGGTGGAGAAAATTAAAAAAAGCTATCGGAATGTGGATATCATTTTTGGGACACATAATATTTTTAAACTGGCAGAGCTGTTGTCCATGGAGGTTCTTGACCGCCCGCAGAGCGGGAAAATGATCATTGATGTCTGGGAGGATACAACGCAGATTGTAGAGGAACTTCCGACGGAGAGAAAATATCCGTTTAAGAGTGGAGTGAATATTATGTTTGGCTGCAATAATTTCTGCAGCTATTGCATTGTGCCGTATGTGAGAGGCAGAGAACGGAGCAGGGAACCGGAGGAGATTCTTGCCGAAATTCGTTCCCTGGTGGCGGATGGCGTGGTGGAAATCATGCTGCTTGGACAAAATGTTAATTCGTACGGGAAAAATTTAGAACATCCGGTTTCCTTTGCAGAGCTTTTGGAGGAGGTAGAAAAAATAGAAGGATTGGAACGGATCCGCTTTATGACTTCGCATCCGAAGGATTTGTCGGAGGAACTGATCAAGGTGCTTGGAAAATCAAAAAAAGTCTGTCATCATTTACATCTGCCGCTGCAGTCCGGCAGCAGCAGACTTTTAGAAAAAATGAACCGGCATTATACGAAGGAGAGCTATCTGGAATTAGTTGACAGGATTCGGGCGGCTGTACCGGATATTGTACTTAGTACGGATATCATTGTCGGCTTTCCGGGAGAGACAGAGGAGGATTTCAAGGACACCATGGAGGTGGTTGAGAGAGTCCGCTATGACAGTGCATTTACCTTTATCTACAGTAAGAGAACAGGGACACCGGCGGCTTCTATGGAGGAACAGGTTTCAGAGGAGACCACAAAGGAACGGTTTGACAGACTACTAAAAAGAGTACAGGAGATTTCTGCGGAGAAGACAGAGCTTTTAACGGGGAAAACAGCTCGCGTTCTGGTGGAGGAGGTAAACAAAAGAAAGTCCGGCTATGTGACCGGGAGAACGGATGGAAATCATCTGGTGCATTTTCAGGGAGAAAAGGAGCTGGTGGGAAAAATTGTTGATGTAATGCTGGAAGAAAGTAAAGGGTTTTATTTTATGGGAAGGCAGATGCTTTCGTAACTGATTTTAAAATGAACAGGCAGACAAACGGCAAATCTAATCGTTAATGAGTATAGAAAGAGGAAAGAAGGCATATTTATGGGAGAAAAGCAGATAAGGGAAGAAAATCTCAGACAGAGGCAGGAACGAAGGGAACATGAGATTTTAAGTGAACATGCGACTTTTGCGGATATGTCCCTCGGTCGTGACCACGAGGAGAAGCAGTGTGATATCCGGACAGATTTTCAAAGAGACCGTGACAGGATCATTCACTGCAAGGCATTCAGACGCTTAAAGCAGAAAACGCAGGTTTTCCTGGCGCCGGAGGGAGATCACTATCGGACACGATTAACGCATACCCTGGAGGTAGCACAGAATGCGAGAACGATTGCAAGAGCACTCAGACTTAATGAGGATCTGACGGAAGCAATCGCACTCGGACATGATCTGGGACATACCCCGTATGGCCATGCGGGAGAGCGGGCGCTTGACAGACTGACAAAGGATATGGGAGGCTTTCATCATAATGAGCAGAGTGTCCGTGTCGTAGAGCGTCTGGAGAAGGACGGAAAAGGTCTGAATCTTACAAAGGAGGTGCGGGATGGAATTTTAAATCATCAGACGCATTGTACTCCGATGACGCTGGAGGGGAAGATCGTCAGGCTTTCTGATAAAATTGCTTATATTAATTCTGATATCGATGATTCGATCCGGGCGGGGATTATCAGAGAGGCAGATATTCCGAAAGAGCTTTCGGATATTTTGGGAGACAGTACGAACAAGAGGCTGAATACTCTGGTGCATGATATTGTGCGGAACAGTGAAGGGAAAAAAGATATCTGTATGTCGAAAGAGGTAGAGACAGCCATGTTTGATTTGAGAAAATTTCTCTTTTCTTCCGTTTATACGAATCCGGTGGCGAAGGGAGAGGAGAAAAAGGTCGGTCATGTTATTGATGAGCTGTATGAATATTATATTTCCCATGTGGAAGAGCTGTCAGAGGAGTTTTTGCAGCTGATTGAAGAGGGAGAGCGCCATGAACGGGTGGTTTGTGATTTTATTGCCTGTATGAGTGACCGGTATGCCGTGAATCTCTACAAGGAAATCGTGATTCCGAAATCATGGAGTGTGATCAGTGTGGAACATCGTTAAATAAAAAAAGGAAAATGAAAAAAAATACAGTATAACTAACATAGGGACTTTTTGATGAGGTTTCTATGTTTGTTTTTTGTGACCGAAAATGGCAATTTTGGTTCACAGAAGGCTTCATCTTTGGAAGCTGTGATAAGGAGGAGCAGACTATGCCTTGGTATCCGGAAGAAGTGATTGAAGAAGTGCGGACACGCTCCGATATTGTTGAGGTGATCGGAAGCTATGTGAAGCTGAAGCGTTCCGGCAGCGGCTTTGTCGGACTCTGCCCGTTTCATAATGAGAAAACCCCGTCTTTTTTCGTGAATCCTGCCAGGCAGATGTATAAGTGCTTTGGATGCGGAGTGGGCGGGAATGTGCTTACCTTTATCATGGAATATGAAAATTATTCTTTCCCGGAGGCGGTAAAATATTTAGCGGAGAGGAATGGAATAGAGCTTCCGGAGAGCGAGTTTACGGAAGAACAAAAAAGGCGTGCAGGGATCCGGAATACCATTTTGGAAATCAACACAAAGGCGGCCAGGTTTTTCTATGGGATGTTACGTTCACCGGCAGGAAAATATGCGTATGAATATTTAGAGAGCAGAGGACTCAGCGAAGATACGATCATTCGTTTCGGTCTTGGATATGCGGGTTCCGGGACTGCTCTGTATCAATATCTGAAAAAAGAGGGTTATCAGGACAACATATTAAAGGAAACGGGACTCTTCAAAATGGATGAGAAGGGAGTTTATGATAAGTTTTGGAATCGCGTGATGTTTCCGATCATGGATTTAAGCGGCCATGTGATCGGATTTGGCGGAAGAGTTATGGGGGATGCAAAACCTAAATACTTAAATTCGCCTGAGACAAAGGTGTTTGATAAGAGCAGAAATTTATTCGGATTAAATTTTGCGAAGCAGGGAAAAAGAAAAAATATCATTTTGTGCGAGGGATACATGGATGTGATTGCCATGCATCAGGCGGGATTTACCAATGCTGTGGCATCTTTAGGAACTGCTTTTACGGAAGGACAGGCAGTCTTATTAAAACGATATGTAGAAGAGGTGCTTTTGCTCTATGATAGTGATGAAGCAGGTGTAAAAGCGGCACTTCGTGCGATTCCGATTTTAAGAAGAAACGGAATCAGGGGAAAGGTGGTTTCTCTGGCTCCCTATAAGGACCCGGATGAATTTATCGGGGCTGAGGGGGCAGAGGAGTTTGAAAAAAGACTATCTGAGGCGGAGAACAGCTTTTTCTTTGAAATAGATGCAATAAGGAATGAATATCAGATGTCAGATCCGGATCAAAAGACAAAATTTATCCATGAAGTGGCAAAGAAACTCCTGGTTTTTGTCGATAAAGTGGAACGGGATAACTATCTGGAAGCGATTGCGGCAAAGCATGGGATTCATACAGAGGATCTTAAGAATCTGGTAATCCGGTATGGAAATCAGAATCCGGGAGGATATGAGGAAAGCAGAGAAAACAGGCAGGAGAGAAGAGAGAAAAAGAAAGAGGATGGCATGGGACATTCCTATAAACTGATGCTTTCTTGGCTTGTTTATCAGCCGGAGCTCTATGAGGAAATCAGTGAATATATCAGACCGGAGGATTTTTTGGAACCGGAATACAAGGAAGTAGCAGAAATGCTCTATAAGCAGTTGGATGCGAAAGAGCTTGTTCCGGCTAAGATCATCAATCATTTCGAGGATGCGGAAGGACAGAAATTTGCAGCGAGCATGTTTCAGACAGACTATCGGGTGGAGATGAACCGCGAGGAAAAGGAAAAGGCGTTAAACGAACTGATTGTTCGAATCAAGGAGTACAGTATTGAAAACCATATGCGGGGGCTTACGGATCTGACAGAGCTGCAAAAGCTGGTGCAGGAAAAGAAAAAATGGCAGAATCCGGGAAATCTGCATATTTCTTTGAAAGATGGTTAAAGTATAGCATAAAATCCATTTATATACATATAAGAAAGGAAGGAACATCATGGCAACAGAGAAGAAAAAGAAAAGCGAAGCTGTCGTGGAGGAAAGTGAAAAGAAAACAGGGAAAAAGGCTGCGGCGAAGAACAGCACAAAGAGTACGTCGAAGGGAACCAAAAAGTCAACCGGGAAAAAGTCGGGCTCGAAAAAGAAGACGGAGGAAAACCCTTTGGATGATGCTGCAAAATTTATGGAAAAGCTCGAAGCATTAAAGAAGTTAGCGGTTTCAAAAAAGAACGTTTTAGAGCTTGGAGAAATCAATGCCTTTTTTAATGATACGGGACTGACGGAGGAGCAGACAGAGCGTGTCATGGATTTCCTTGAGGAAAATAACGTTGATGTTTTACGGATTCCGGAAGGACAGGAAACTGATGAAGAGATTATGTTAGAGATGGAAAACAGCGATGATGTTCCGGATGATGAGGAGATTGAAAAGATTGATCTGTCTGTCCCGGAGGGTGTCAGTATTGAAGATCCGGTGCGCATGTATCTCAAAGAGATCGGTAAGGTTCCTCTTTTGACGGCTGACGAGGAGGTAGAGCTTGCAAAGCGCATGGAGACCGGTGACATGGATGCGAAGAAAAAGCTTGCAGAGGCGAATTTAAGACTGGTTGTCAGTATCGCAAAACGCTATGTCGGCAGAGGAATGTTGTTTTTAGATCTGATCCAGGAGGGAAATCTGGGGCTCATTAAGGCCGTGGAAAAGTTTGATTATACAAAGGGCTACAAGTTCAGTACCTATGCAACATGGTGGATTCGTCAGGCGATCACAAGAGCGATTGCGGATCAGGCGAGGACAATCCGTATACCGGTGCATATGGTAGAGACGATTAATAAATTTGTCCGGATCCAGAGACAGCTTTTACAGGAGCTTGGCAGGGAACCGTATCCGGAGGAAATTGCAAAGGAAATGAATATGCCTGTGGATCGTGTCAGGGAGATTCAAAAAATTTCTCTGGAACCGGTTTCTTTAGAGACTCCGATCGGCGAAGAGGAAGACAGTCATTTGGGAGATTTTATTCAGGATGACAATGTTCCGGTTCCGGCAGAGGCAGCGGCATTCACACTTCTTAGAGAGCAGCTTGAGGAGGTGCTCGGTACTCTGACAGAGAGAGAGCAAAAGGTATTAAAGCTCCGCTTTGGTTTAGAGGATGGACGAGCCCGGACACTGGAAGAGGTAGGAAGGGAGTTTAAGGTGACTCGTGAGCGTATCAGGCAGATCGAAGCAAAGGCGCTCAGAAAGTTAAGGCATCCGAGCAGAAGCAGGAAATTGAAGGATTATCTGGAATGATGCGGGTACATTTATCTAAGCGGCTTCTTAGTGTGGCTTCTCATGTACATGAAACAGGTGTGGTGGCAGATGTCGGATGCGATCATGG
This sequence comes from uncultured Lachnospiraceae bacterium, assembly GCA_902795705.1. Classification (GTDB taxonomy): domain Bacteria; phylum Bacillota; class Clostridia; order Lachnospirales; family Lachnospiraceae; genus Butyribacter. Next base: position 9,274 of record CADBMH010000357.1, read on the forward strand.
ATTTACTTCCATTTATCTGGCAACAGAGGAAAATATAAAACATGTGATTGCGATGGATATCGGAGAAGGACCGTTATCACGCGCAAAAGAACACATGAAAGAGTATCATGCAGAAACGAAGGTAAGCATCAGACAGTCCGACGGATTAGAAAAATTAGAGGCCGGAGAGGCGGATACGATTCTGATCAGCGGGATGGGTGGAATCCTGATGTGTCGGATCCTTGAAAAGGACATGCATGTTGTGAAAAGCACAAAGGAGCTTGTACTTTCTCCGCAGTCTGATATTCCGATGGTGCGAAAATGTCTGCACCGGATAGGATTTCGGATTGATGAGGAGGATATGGTATATGATCAGGGAAAGTATTATGTGATCATACATGCAGTTCCCGGAAGTGAGCGCTATGAGGATGAAGTGTTTTACAGGTACGGGAAATGTCTGATCATGGAGAAAAATCCTGTATTTCTTGAATATATAAAGCTTCGAAAAAAGCAAACAGAAAAGATCATTGGTTCCATGGAAGAAAAAAAGTTATCTTCTGAGGGCGAAGAAAGACTTGAGCTGCTGCGGCAGGAGGGGGAACAACTGGAGCAGATTTTGAGGGAGGTTTGAGATATTTTTTACAGCAATTTTATAGAAACAGATAAATATGGGAGGTTTTGCTTATGGGAAAAAAGGTAAAGGTAACGGTGGAAAAAACGGTAAGGGAGTATCAGCAGGGAATTACATATGCAGAGATTGCTGAGGAGTTTAAAGAGGAGTATCCTTATGATATCATTCTTGCACAGCGTGGCGGAAAGTTAGTCGAACTGTCAAAAACGGTGGAGGAGGATTCGGTGATCCACTTTCTTACGACTGCGACAAAAAGCGGACATAAAACCTACGAGCGAGGTGTGACGCTTTTGATGTTAAAAGCATTTTATGATATTGCAGAAAAGGTACAGCTTAAAAATGTATTTGTAAAGTATTCGCTGGGAGACAGTATTTACTGTGAAGCAGATGGAGTGGAGATTACAGATGAATTTTTAAAGAAGCTCGAGAATGGCATGAGCGGGCTGGTAAAAAGTGATATTCCTTTCCTGAAGCGCTCGGTCGATACTTCCGAGGCACTTGGAATCTTTGCAAAGCATAAGATGCTTGATAAGAAGAAATTATTTGAGTACCGCAGGGTTTCGAAGGCGAATATTTATACGCTGGGCGGCTTTGAGGATTATTACTATGGCTATATGCCAAAGTCCACGGGAGTTTTGAAATATTTTTCTTTAGAGAAATATGCAGATGGATTTTTGTTACATATTCCAAACAAAAAGAAGCCTGATGAAGTGGCAGAGTTTGTTGATCGGCCGAAATTCTTCAGTACGCTGAAAGAAGCGAGTGAATGGGGGAAGATGCTGCAGGTCGATACGGTAGGTGCCCTGAATGATGTGATCGCACATGGCGGTGCGTCTGATCTGATTTTGGTACAGGAGGCACTGCAGGAAAAGAAGATTGCCCAGATTGCAGAGCAGATTGCAAAGGATCCGGGGAAGAAATTTATTATGATCGCGGGACCGTCTTCTTCCGGAAAAACTTCTTTTTCACATCGTCTGTCCATTCAGCTTCGGACTTTGGGTCTGACACCGCATCCGATCGCACTCGATAATTATTTTAAGAATCGGGAAGAGACACCGATTGATGAAAACGGTAATTATGATTTTGAGTGTCTGGAAGCAATTGATGTAGAGCTTTTTAATCAGAATATGACCGATCTTTTGGCGGGAAAACGGGTAGAGATTCCGACTTTTAATTTTGTGGTCGGCAGGAAAGAATACAAAGGAGATTATAAACAGCTTGGACCAAATGACATTTTGGTATTAGAGGGTATTCACGGTTTGAATGACAAGCTTTCCTATACGCTGCCAAAGGAAAGTAAATTTAAAATATATATCAGTGCATTGACTCAGATCAATATTGATGAGCACAATCGGATTTCTACAACAGACGGTCGTTTGATCCGCCGCATGGTTAGGGATGCGAGGACGCGAGGAACCTCTGCGAGAGGGACGATCGCGATGTGGCCTTCGGTCAGAAGAGGAGAGGATCAGTATATCTTCCCGTTCCAGGAGGAAGCAGATGTGATGTTTAACTCGGCACTGATCTATGAGCTTGCCGTTTTAAAACCGTATGCAGAGTCAATTCTTTTCGGGATTCCGAAGGATGCGCCGGAATATGTGGAGGCGAAAAGACTGTTGAAGTTTTTGGATTATTTTATCGGTATCAGCTCGGAGGGGATTCCGAAAAATTCTCTGATGCGGGAATTTGTAGGAGGAAGTGTGTTCAAGGTTTGACCGGCTTTCGAATGGAGGTTGGTGAGAAGTGAATAGTAATAGAAACCGGCTTTCGAATGGAGGTTGGTGAGAAGTGAATTGTGAATCGTCACCGGAGAATAAAATAGAGATGGAGGAGCGGCAAATGGCAATGATTATTGATGGTAAAAAGATTTCGACGCAGATTAAGGATGAATTGAAGGAAAAGGTAGAAAAGTACAAGAAAAATGGTGTCAATATCTGCTTAGCGGTAATACAGGTAGGGGATAATCCTGCTTCTACCGTCTATGTGGGAAATAAAAAGAAGGCTTGCGCCTATATCGGGATGGAATCTCAGGCGTATGAGCTGCCGGAGGAGACGACAGAGGAGGAGCTTCTTGATCTGGTGAAAAAGCTGAATCAGGATGAGAAGGTAAATGGAATTTTAGTTCAGCTTCCTCTGCCGAACCATATTAATGAAGATCTCGTGATCCAGACGATTTCGCCGAAGAAGGATGTGGACGGATTTCATCCGCAGAGCGTGGGGGCATTGAGTATTGGACAGCCGGGATTTGTTTCCTGTACGCCGGCAGGCATTATTGAGCTTTTGAAACGGTCTGATATTTCGATTGACGGGAAAGAGTGCGTGGTGATTGGAAGAAGCAATATTGTAGGAAAGCCGATGGCACTTTTGCTTTTAAGGGAAAACGGAACGGTTACGGTCTGCCATTCCCATACAAAGGATATGAAGGAGGTAACGAAGCGTGCTGATATTCTGATCGTAGCAATCGGAAGGGCAAAGTTTATTGATGAAAGCTATATCAAGGAGGGTGCAGTCGTCATTGATGTCGGCATGAACCGGGATGAAAACGGAAAATTATGCGGTGATGTGGATTTTGAGGCTGTGAAGGATAAAGTGAGTGCGATCACTCCGGTACCGGGCGGTGTCGGACCGATGACGATTGCAATGCTTATGTATAATTGTGTGAAGGCAGCAACAGCAGAATAAGCCTATTATGAGTGAGGGATGAGGAGTTGAAGTGGGCTTACCCGCTTTGCTCACACGATATTGGATATTACATCAGAATAACTGTTTGATCGGTACAGGAGGGAGTTACTTGGATATTTATTTTGTATCACTCGGTTGTGATAAAAATTTAGTGGACAGTGAAATGATGATCACGGAGTTGAGAAAAAAAGGATACCGGCTGGTTGATGAGGAAACCATGGCAGATATCATTGCGGTCAATACCTGCTGTTTTATTGGTGACGCAAAAGAAGAAAGCATCAATACGATTTTAGAAATGGCACAGTATAAGGAAACGGCAAAATGCAAGCTTTTGGTGGCGACAGGCTGTCTCGCACAGAGGTATCATGAAGAAATCAAAGAAGAGATTCCTGAGGTTGATGTGATCATCGGAACGATGAGCTATGAAGCATTAGCAGATGCAATCGAAGAGGGACTGGCAGAGAGGGGCGTTGTAGTTGAACGTATGAAAAGCATTGATTATCTTCCGGAACCGTTGGTGACGAGAGACAGTGTATCAGGTGGTTACTATGCTTATTTAAAGATTGCAGAAGGCTGTGATAAGCGTTGTACATATTGCATCATTCCTAAGGTTCGGGGCAGATACCGAAGTGTTCCGATGGAAAACCTGGTGGCACAGGCAAAACATTTAGTGGAAAACGGTGCGAAGGAGCTGATTTTAGTAGCACAGGAAACCACACTCTATGGGACAGATTTATATGGAAAAAAAAGTCTGCCAAAGCTTTTAGAAGTCCTATCAGAGATTCCTGAACTTCGCTGGATACGAATTTTATACTGCTATCCGGAGGAGATTACGGATGAGCTTATCGAGGCGATGAAGCGTCTGCCTAAGGTTTGTCATTATCTGGATATTCCGGTACAGCATGCAGCAGACCGGGTTTTGCAAAGGATGGGGCGAAGAACGAACAGGAAAGAGCTTGTCTGCGTGATAGAAAAATTACGGACGGAAATTCCGGATATTACGCTTAGAACAACTTTGATCACGGGCTTTCCCGGAGAGACCGAGGAGGACTTCGGGGAGCTTATGAAGTTTACAAAGCAGATCCAATTTGACAGATTAGGAGTTTTTCCGTATTCTAGGGAGGAGGATACACCTGCTGCAGCATTTGAAGAACAGATTTCAGATGATGTAAAGGAAGAACGAAAGGATAAGATCATGGAAATCCAACAGCAGATTGCGTTTGAACACAGCAGAAAGCAGGTTGGAAGAACACTTGATGTGATGATCGAGGGAAAAATCCCGGAGGATGGAGTTTATATTGCGAGAAGCTATATGGATGCTCCCGACGTGGACGGGTATGTGTTTTTAGAAAGTGAGTGGAATTTAATGTCCGGTGATTTTGTGAAAGTACGGATTACCGGTGCCGAGGGGTATGACCTGCTCGGTGAAATTATAGAATAGGATTATTCCTGATTCGGAATAATCTCCGGAAAGGCAGCGCGAGTAGATATGAATTTACCAAATAAAATTACAATATGTCGGGTAATACTGGTTCCCTTTTTTGTGTTTTTTATGTTGTGCGGGGATATGGTACCCGGAAATCAGTATATAGCTGTTGCTGTTTTCATTGTTGCAAGTCTGACAGATACACTGGACGGCTATATTGCAAGAAAGTACGATCTGGTATCTAATTTCGGAAAGTTCATGGATCCCCTGGCAGATAAACTTCTGGTGTGTTCTGCTTTGATCTGTTTTATCGCCGTGCCCGGAAATCCGATGCCGGCATGGGGCGTGCTCGTGATCATCAGCAGGGAGTTTATCATCAGCGGGTTCAGACTGGTTGCTTCGGATGCAGGAGTTGTCATCGCGGCAAGCTGGTGGGGAAAGAGTAAAACGATTGTTCAAATGCTGATGTCGATTCTTTTGATCGTAAATTTTAATGGGACGGTCATTGATATCATTGAATATGTATTTATCTACGCAGCAATTCTATTAACGGTGATCTCGCTCGTGGATTATTTGTGGAAAAATAAGCATGTTTTAAAGGAAGAAAAAATATGATTGCAGAGGAGCTTGTTTTTAAATTAAAAGAAAAGCAGTATCATATTACAACGGCAGAGTCGTGTACCGGTGGTTTGATCGCAGCGTATATTGTGGAGATTTCCGGGGCTTCGGATGTTTTTGAGGAAGGCTATGTCACCTATTCGAACCGGGTAAAGGAAAAGAATTTAGGGGTATCTGAAAAAACAATAGAAGCATATACGGTAGTCAGTGAAGAAGTAGCGGCAGAAATGGCGGAGGGAGTCCGGAAAAAGGCGGCTGCAGAGCTGTCTGTCTCCGTGACCGGATATGCAGGACCGGATGACGGAGAGGATGGGACACCTGCAGGTACGGTATATATCGGTACTTCGCTTTTGGGAGAAATAAAGGTAAGAAGGTATCAGTTTTCCGGTGAGAGAAATGCAGTCAGAAAGCAGGCAGCAGAGGCGGCGATTCTTTTTGCGGAAGATCGTTTGAGGGATTCATGAGGAATCGGATCGCAGATTCATGTGAAAGCTGATGGTTACATGGTGCAAAGGAGGCTCACGGGGTGAGTGGGAAAAGAAAAGTGCTGGTGGTCGGAGGAGGTGCCGCAGGGATGATGGCTGCGATTGCGGCTGCGGATGCGGGGAGTCTGGTTGTATTATATGAAAAAAATGAAAAGCTTGGAAAAAAGCTGTTTCTCACCGGGAAGGGCAGATGCAATGTGACAAATGCCTCTGATGTAGAAATGCTATTATCGAATGTGACGAAAAATGCAAAGTTTTTATATAGTGCGTTTTATTCTTATGACAGCTTTATGCTGATGGAACAGTTGGAAAATGAGGGGCTTCCGTTAAAGACGGAGCGCGGAAACAGGGTGTTTCCGGTGTCCGATAAGTCTTCTGATGTCATTAAGACATTGGAAAACATGTTAAGCAGGCGAGGAGTTCAGATTTTTCTAAATACACCTGTAAAGGAGCTTTTAATCTGCAGGGATTCCTGTCAGGGAGTTTTACTGGAAACAGGTCAAAGGGAAATGGCGGATGCCGTGATCCTGGCAACAGGCGGGGTGTCTTATCCGTCTACCGGTTCGACCGGGGATGGGTATGGTTTTGCGAAAGGGGCAGGGCTATCTGTAGAAAAGCCTTTTCCCTCTCTCGTTCCGTTTGTAACAAAGGAGGATTATATTCCTAAGATGCAGGGATTGTCTTTGAAAAATGTAGTGCTTTCTTTGTATAGAGGAAAAAAGAGATTATATGAAGAACAGGGTGAGCTTTTATTCACCCATTTTGGTGTCAGCGGTCCTTTGGTGCTGACGGCAAGTACCGTACTCAGCGGAAGTGATGTGGCGGGGATTACAGGAAGGATTGATTTAAAACCTGCGTTGGATGAAAAGACATTGGATGACAGGATTTTAAGGGATTTTGGGGAGGCGAAGAATGCTCTATTTAAAAATAGTCTCGGAAAGCTTTTACCCGCGAAGATGATTCCGGTCGTTGTCCGGTTATCGGAGATTTCGCAGGATAAAAGGGTGAATGAGGTGACAAAGGATGAAAGGTTAAGACTTCTTAAAGTGTTAAAGGAATTTCCGTTTACCGTGGAGGGACTTCGGGGCTTTGCTGAGGCGATCATTACCAGGGGCGGGGTTTCTGTAAAGGAGATTAATCCGGGGACGATGGAAGCGAAAAAAGTCGGAAATCTTTTTTTTGCCGGAGAAGTAATTGATCTCGATGCAAAGACCGGCGGTTTCAATCTGCAGATTGCCTGGTCAACCGGTTATCTGGCGGGCAGAAGCGCAGCAGAATGTCCGAAAAACGCATTTTGTCGAAAAGAGACTACATAATCAGGTGGTTACTGTCTTAAATAAAGGGAAAGGAATGATAAGAGGATGTACAGTATAGCAATTGACGGACCGGCGGGAGCCGGAAAGAGCACGATAGCAAAGAAGGTGGCAGAAAAGCTTGGATTTATCTATGTGGATACGGGAGCAATGTATCGGGCGATGGCACTTTATTTTCTGCGCCATGACATCAAAGGAGATGATGAGAAAAAGATATCGGAGGTCTGCGGGGAGATTCAGGTTTCTCTTGCATATAAAGACGGGGAGCAGCAGGTTTTGCTGAATGGCGAAAATGTAAATGCCTTTATCCGCACGGAGGAAGTCAGCATGATGACCTCGGATATCTCTAAGTATCCTGTGGTTCGTACCAAGCTTTTGGATTTGCAGAGAGATCTCGCAAAGCGGGAAAATGTACTGATGGATGGAAGAGATATCGGAACCTGCGTTCTGCCGGATGCACAGTTGAAAATCTATCTGACCGCCAGTGTCGAGGAACGGGCGAGGCGCAGATATAAGGAACAGATAGAAAGAGGAATATCCTGTGATATAGAGAAGATCAAACAGGATATCAAGGCAAGGGATGAGCAGGATATGAACCGGGAGACTGCACCGTTAAAGCAGGCTGAGGATGCGGTTGTTGTCGATGCTTCGGATATGACGATCGAAGAGGTTGTGGCAAGGTTTCTGGAACTCTACCGGGAACGTTCATAACAGCAGAAGGTTTTCGACAGTCTGACAGGAGGATTCATAATGGAAACGATTGTGGCAAAAAGTGCAGGCTTTTGTTTCGGTGTGAAACGCGCGGTAGAGTTGGCAGAAAAGGAAGCAGAAGAAAAAAAAGAAGTCTATACATTGGGACCGATCATACACAATGAACAGGTAGTAGAAGAGCTGGAAAAAAAAGGAGTGTATAAGGCTGATTCCTTTGAGGATATTCCAAGGAAAGAGAATGTATCGGTGATCATTCGCTCCCATGGTGTAACCAAAGAAATTTACAAAAAGCTTTGTGAGCTTCCGGTTCATATTGTGGATGCGACCTGTCCTTTTGTTAAAAAAATCCATAAAATTGTCGAAGAGAGACATAAAGAAGGGGATGGGATTCTGGTGGTCGGTAATCCGGATCACCCGGAAGTGGAGGGAATACGGGGCTGGTGTGATGACGACTGTATTGTGCTTGAAAGCCCGGAACAGGCGAAAAATGTCCGCTTAGAACCGAAAAAAAAGTACTGTTTAGTGGCACAAACGACATTTAATTACAAGAAATTCAAAGATATAGTTGATATTTTGTTAAAAAAGAGTTATTATATAGTTGTTATGGATACAATTTGCAACGCTACCGAGGAGCGTCAAACAGAAGCGTGTACCATTGCAAGGAAATCCGACGCGATGATAGTGATAGGTGGAAGGCATAGTTCAAACTCTCAGAAGCTGTATGAGATATGCAGGGCAGAGTGTGAGAACACACAGTTTATACAGACACTTGATGACTTGGATTTGAATCTTTTTCAATCTTTTCGTAGCGTGGGTATTACTGCAGGGGCTTCAACCCCAAATAATATTATTAAGGAGGTTCATTCATATGTCAGAAAGCAATGAATTCGAACAATTATTGGAAGAATCGTTAAGGACGACGGTTCACAACGGAGAGATTGTAGAGGGGAAGGTTATCAGTGTGAAAGCTGATGAGATCATACTGGACATAGGGGTTAAAATGGATGGTGTCATCCAGAAGGATGAGTACAGTAACCAGCCGGTTGATCTTACCACTGTGGTAAAAGAAGGAGATCAGTTAACCGCAAAGGTGCTGAAGGTAAGCGAGGCTGAGGGACAGGTATATCTTACCTATAAGCGTCTTGCAATAGAAAAGAGCAACGAACGCATTAAGGAAGCGTTTGAAAATAAGGAAGTATTGAAAGCGCAGGTACAGAACGTGTTATCCGGTGGTTTGAGTGTGATTGTGGAAGAGACAAAGGTGTTTATTCCGGCAAGCCTGGTTTCGGATGTTTATGAAAAGGATTTAAGCAAGTATTCAGGACAAGAGATTGAGTTTGTGATCACGGAGTTTAATCCAAAGAAGAGAAGAATCATCGGTGACAGAAAGCAGCTTTTGGTTGCAGAAAAGAAAAAGCTTCAGGAAGAGCTTTTTGCAAGGATTCATGTAGGAGATACCGTAGAGGGTGTTGTGAAAAATCTTACTGATTTCGGTGCATTTATCGATCTGGGAGGTGCTGACGGACTTTTGCATATCTCTGAAATGTCATGGGGACGTGTGGAAAATCCGAAGAAAGTCTTTAAGGTTGGAGATAAGACGAAAGTGTTGATTAAGGACATCAAGGAAGATAAGATTGCGCTCAGTTTGAAGTTTGAGGATCAGAATCCTTGGTTAAATGCGGAAGAGAAGTACAGCGTCGGTACTGTTGTAAAAGGCAGGGTTGCGAGAATGGCTGACTTTGGAGCGTTTGTTGAGTTAGAGCCGGGAGTGGATGCACTTCTCCATGTTTCCCAGATTTCAAAAGAGCATGTGGATAAGCCGGCGGATGTTTTGAAGGTAGGTCAGGAAATCGAGGCAAAGATTGTTGACTTCAAGAAGGATGATCATAAGATTAGTCTGAGTATCAAAGCATTATTAGCTGATACTGAGGAACCGGAGGAGGAAGAGGTTATTCCGGAGACAACGGATGAAGAAGTTGATTCACCTGCAGAAGAAGCAGCAGCTCCGGAAGAAGAGGATGCTGCAGCTGATAGTGAGACAAAAGCTGAGGATGCAGAGGAATAATGGGAAAGACCATGGGAACGGTTTATGAGTAATGGTTCCTAAGTGATTCATTCGCCAATCTGCAGAAGCAGGTTGGCGATTTTACTTATTTTACTGCTATTATTTTTATAGTGAACGGCAAAAATAAAAATATTTTTGTCGTATGCTGTAATATGAGGTTTACATGTATGGGATGATGAAGCAGCAGTTATTTTTGTTAGCATATTAGGAGGGTATTTTTCGTATGGATAATTATGAGGCTTTTAAGGAGAAGGTTTTAAAATTAACACAGATTGATCTGAGCTGTTATAAGGAAAGGCAGATGCGCAGAAGAATTGATTCCCTGATTGCAAAAGCAGGCATCAAAACATATGACGAATATGTGGATTCCCTAAAGAATAACCAGGAGATTTTAGATGAATTTTTGGGATATCTGACGATTAATGTATCGGAGTTTTACAGAAATCCGGAGCAATGGGAGTTGATGCAGACGGAGGTTCTTCCGTATCTGTTTAAGAAGTTCGGCAAGAGATTAAAGATATGGAGCGCTGCCTGTTCGACAGGGGATGAGCCGTATACGCTTGTCATGGTATTATCTAAGTTTATTCCGATCGACCAGATCGAAATCATTGCAACGGATATCGACAAACAGATTTTAGAGAAGGCGCAGCTCGGTATGTATGATGAAAAGAGCTTGAGAGGTCTTCCGAAGGAATTTAAGGATAAATATTTTACAAAGGTTGGAACAAGAAGCTATCAGGTCAGCGAAGAGATTAAGAAGCATGTGAAATTTCAGCAGCATAATCTGTTAAAGGACAGCTATCCGACGAATCTTGATATGATCGTATGCAGAAATGTAATGATCTATTTTACAGAGGAAGCAAAGCAGGTGATGTACAAGAAGTTCAATGATTCATTGAAAAAGGAAGGAATTTTGTTCGTTGGAAGCACGGAACAGATTATTGCACCGGCAAAATATAATTTTTCTACATATCAGTCGTTTTTCTATCTGAAAGAGTAGTGTGTAAAAGCAGATTTTCTTTGGTGATAAAGGTAAAACAGAAGTGTTGGCTATAGATTTGACATGAAAAAGGAGACAGAATAATGGCAGAAAAGCATGAAGAATTTAGAATTTTGATGGCAGGGGATAATAAAACCGTTCTTGATATGTTTTTTAATAATATTAAATCCTTTGAGGTGCAGACGGTATCAACAAGACACGAGGATATTATGTGCCACTTAAAATATTTTCATCCGGATGCCTTTGTCTATACGGTAGTAAATGACAGCTATAACGGAATCAAGAAAATGCCGGTTGCAAAGCAGGAGTTGAAGAAACAGAAGGTTCCGTTTATTTTTATCGGAACTGCGGAGGAATGTAACAGGGTTGACAGTATGGCTCCCGGTGTGGTGGATATCTATATACAAAAACCATTTACGGTGGAAAAGATCAGGGAAAAGGTGGAAGCAATCATTCATGTACACCGTGAGGAGAAAGAAGAGGAAGAGAGAGAAAAAGCGGCTGCACAGGCTGCTCTTGAAGCAGAGAACAAGAAGATAGAAGAGGAAAAGGCAGAAGCGGAGCCGGAGGAAGAAGAGAAGAACATTGTAGAGGATGAGGATATCGGAGAGATTGATATTGACGAACTTTTAAAAGAAGTGAAAGCGGCAAAGAGAAAGAAGCATGTCCTTGTTGTAGATGATGATCCGGGGATGTTAAAGGTCATCAAGGCTCATTTGTCGGAAAAATACGGGGTAGCTACGGCAGTCAGTGGGAAAATTGCTCTTAATTTCCTGGAAAAGAAGGATACGGATCTGGTGCTCCTTGACTATATGATGCCGGAGATGGATGGTCCTGCTGTATTAAAGGAAATCAGGAGAAATCCAAAGACAAAGCATCTTCCGACAGTTTTTCTGACCGGTGTGACAGACAGAGAAAAGATTTTAGAACTTTTAAGCAGCGAAGACAGACCGCAGGGGTATATTATCAAGCCGGTCGAGAAGGATAAATTGTTGGCATCTATTAAGAATTTGATCGGGTAGGGTGAGTATTCACGTTGAAGCACGGTGAACCGTGAAGAATACGGAAAGGATAAAAACACAGCGAGTGCATCTTGCGTTTGCTGTGTTTTTTTAGTACAATATATTTTGTGTGCAATAGAAACTACGGATAGGAGGACTTTATCATGAGTGACAGGATAAAAATTGTATTGGATGCGATGGGGGGAGACGATGCGCCGGAGGTTACGGTCAAAGGTGCGATAGAGGCACTGCAGGCGTCCGATAAGATTTCTATGATTTTAACAGGAAAAACGGATGTGATCGAAAAGGAATTGAAAAAATATACTTATGATGAAGACCGTATGGAAGTAGTACAGGCAGATGAGGTGATCGGCTTTGATGAGCCGCCTGTGATGGCAATCAGGAAAAAGAAAAATTCCTCAATTGTAGTGGGTTTAAATATCGTGAAGCGTGGTGAGGCGGATGCATTTGTGTCAGCAGGGAGCACCGGGGCAATCCTGGTCGGCGGACAATTTATCGTAGGAAGGATCAAGGGCATCGAGCGCGCGCCTTTGGCACCGCTGATACCGACTGCAAACGGTCCGGCTCTTCTGATCGACTGCGGAGCAAATGTGGATGCGAGAGCTTCGCATCTTGTGCAGTTTGCCAAAATGGGATCCATCTATATGAAGCACATTGTCGGAGTGGATCATCCGAAGGTAGCGATTGTCAACATTGGTGCGGAAGAAGAAAAGGGGAATATGTTAGTGAAAGAGACATATCCTTTATTAAAGGAATGCACTGATATTAACTTTGTCGGAAGTATTGAATCGCGTGATATTCCGAATGGCGACGCAGATGTGATCGTATGTGAGGCATTTGTGGGAAATGTGATCTTAAAGCTGTATGAAGGGCTTGCAAAGACCTTGTTGGGAGAGGTGAAAAAGGGCTTAATGACATCACTTAGAAGTAAAATAGGGGCACTTCTTATAAAACCGGCTCTAAAAAAGACGATGAAGGAGTTTATGCTGTCTGATGAGGGCGGAGCTCCTCTATTGGGACTGAACGGGTTAGTGGTAAAGGCACATGGAAGCTCAACAAGTGAGGATATTAAAAATGCAATATTACAGTGTGTAGGCTTCAGCGAACAGGAAATCAATGCAAAGATCAGAGAAAATATCATTACGGAATAAAATACGGCAATTTCTAAATTTGTTAACTTTAACACATCATTTAAAATCAGTGCAGCAAATAAATGTGGTATTGGGGGTGTAGATATGGAATTTGAGAAGCTTCAAATGATTATAGGGGAGGTGCTGTCTTTAAAACCGGAGGAGATTCAGCCGGATTTATCTTTTGTTGATGATCTGGGTGCGGATTCGTTGGAGATTTTTCAGATTGTCATGGGAATCGAGGAAGAATTTGACATTGATATTGATGATGAGGTCATTAAGAAGATTGATACTGTGGAAAGTGCATTAAAGGCGATCGGTGAGGGAAGCTGATCTGAAAATGGAGTGAATCATGAATCGGGAAAAGATCATTGAATTTGAAAAGAAAATAGGCTATCAATTTGCAGAACCGGATATACTCCTGACTGCCTTGACGCATAGCTCTTATTCGAATGAGAAAAGATTAAAAAAATATGAATGTAATGAGAGACTGGAGTTTTTAGGAGACGCGGTGTTAGAGCTTGTTTCCAGTGAGAGTTTATATCTGCAATATCCGAAAAAACCGGAGGGGGATCTTTCGAGGATACGTGCCAGCTATGTCTGTGAGCCGACGCTTGCGCTATGCGCAAAAGAGTTAAACTTAGGGGAATATCTGCTCCTCGGAAAAGGGGAGGATATGACCGGAGGCAGAGAACGGGATTCGATTCTTTCGGATGCGATGGAGGCAACGATTGGAGCGGTATATTTGGACGGTGGATTTGCTGAGGCAAAAAGATATATAGAAGAATTTGTCCTGAAGGATATTGAGAAAAAGAAATTATTTTATGACAGTAAGACTTATCTGCAGGAGATTGTGCAAAGAGAGCATGAAACATTGGAATATGTTCTTTTAAAGGAGGAAGGACCGGATCACCATAAGTCCTTCTATGTCGGTGTCGTGTTAGACGGAAAGCAGATAGCCGAGGCTTCGGGACGCACGAAAAAGAAAGCGGAGCAGGCCGCAGCTTATGAGGCAATCCTGTTACTTGAGGGAAAAGTGAAATCAGAAGGAACGGTGGAAGATTAGAATGTATTTAAAAAGTATAGAGGTACATGGATTTAAGTCCTTTGCGAATAAATTGATTTTTGAATTTCATAATGGAATTACGGCAATCGTAGGACCAAACGGAAGCGGAAAGAGTAATGTGGCGGATGCCGTCCGTTGGGTGCTTGGTGAGCAGAGCGCGAAGCAGCTCAGGGGCTCTAAAATGGAGGATGTTATTTTTTCTGGGACAGAAATGAGAAAACCGTTAGGGTATGCCTATGTTGCGCTCACGATCAATAACGAAGATCATAAGTTAAATGTTCCTTACGAGGAGGTCAAGATTGCAAGGCGTGTCTATCGTTCCGGTGAGAGTGAATATCTTCTCAATGGGGCAGCATGCAGATTAAAGGATGTGCAGGAGCTTCTTCTGGATACCGGTATCGGTAAAGAGGGATATTCGATCATCGGACAGGGGCAGATTGATAAAATCCTAAGCGGAAAACCAGAGGATAGAAGGGAACTGTTTGATGAAGCGGCAGGAATCGTAAAGTTTAAAAAGAGAAAGGCTGCTTCTGAGAAAAATCTGGAAGAAGAGCGTCAGAATTTAACCAGAATCGAAGATATTTTATCCGAGCTTGAAAAGCAGGTGGGACCTTTGGCAGAACAGTCGGAGAAAGCAAAGGCCTACCTTGCTTATCGTGATGAGTTGAAAAATCTGGACATTCATCTCTTTTTGTCAGAATATGATGCAATCCATAAAGAAATGGATCACATTACTGAGAGCCGGGAGATTGCTTCTCATGAGCTTTCGGAGGCGGAAAAGGAGTTTGATAAGACGAAGGAGGAATATGAAAAGGCTTCTGCGGAGATTGAAAAATGCAGCGGAAAATTAGAGGAGCAAAAGGAAATGCTTTCTGCGGACAAGCTGGCTTACAGCCGGGCAGAAGGTGATATTGCTATTTTTAAGGAGCAGATTTTAACCTTAAAGCAAAACAAGGAGCACAGTGCGGAAATCGTCAATTCCTTAAAGGGCAGGCTTCAGACAGCGGAGGAGGAGAAGCAGGGGTTTTTAGAGGAAAAGGAGGCAGCCGACAGTGCACATACGGAACTTCTGTCGCGTCAGGAGGAATATGAGAAAAAAATCGGACAGGCAGAGGAAAAATTAGCCGGTGTTACTGCTGAAATTGAGAATTGCAGGAATGATATCCTTGTCTTTCTAAATGATAATACAGAGGTAAAAACTGAGGAGCAGAGGATTAAGACGCTTTTGGAGCAAAACCGCATCAGAAAAGCGGAGATTACAAAGAAGGTTTTGGAAAACAAGACACTTGCTGCAGAATATACCGAAATTCTGGAAAAGCAGAAAGAGGTGTTGGAGGATGCTTCGGAAAAAATTGCTGCGGTAGAGGCTTCGATTGAGGAGCTTTTGCATTCGGAAAAGATGTTGGAAAAGAAAAATTATGATCTGGAGATGGAGCATAGAAAGGTACAGAAACAGTATCATATTGAAAATTCGCGCTTAGAATCTTTGCGAAATATTGCAGAGCGCTATGAAGGGTATGGCCAGAGCACGAAGCGGATCATGGAACAGAAAAAGGATTATCCGGGAATCATCGGTGTGGTAGCGGATATCCTTCGGGTAAACAAAGAATATGAGGTGGCAGTGGAAATCGCTTTAGGCGGAAGTATCCGTAACATTGTTACCGATGATGAGAATACGGCAAAGGCTATGATTGAATTTTTGAAAAAGAATAGATATGGCCGTGCTACCTTTCTGCCTTTGACCAATATCAAAGGAAAGAAGATGAATGTCTCAGGTGGTCTCTTAAATGAGAAGGGTGTTGTAGGACTGGCTTCTACACTGGTTCAGGCAGATGAACGGTTTTCTGAACTTGTGGAATATCTTTTAGGAAAATTTGTTGTGGTAGACCATATTGATCATGCGATTGCATTATCAAAAAAGTATCATCATACACTTCGGATTGTGACGAAGGATGGGGAGCTTTTAAGTCCCGGTGGTTCAATGTCCGGTGGAGCGTTTAAGAGTAATCACAATCTATTGGGACGCCGTCGTGAGATGGAGGAAGTGGAAGAGCAGGCAAAGAAATCAAAGGAGACTTTGGAAAAAATCCGCTCCGAGATTCAGGAGAATGAGAAACAGAAGGAGGGGATTGGCGAGAAGGTTGCGGCGAACCGGAAAGTACGACAGGAGCTTGGCTTAAATCAAAATACAGCAAAGCTGCAGTATGACCGGGCGAAGGAGGATTTAGAAAAGAATGAAGAGGATTTGGATCTGATTCGTCTGGAAAAGACAGAGATTGATGAAAAGGAAAACGCCCTCACGGATGATATCGAGAAGGTCAAGCTTCAGATGCAGAATAATGAAACCGAAAGCGAAAAACGAAAGGAACGCATAGGAGAGATTGAAAAGGAAGAAGCCGGGTTAAAGGAGAACATGGCTTCCCTGCAGCAGGAGCATGCCGAGCTTCTTTTAGAAATCAACAGCAAGGAGCAGGAGGTTGGCTTCGTGCAGGAAAATCTGAATCGGACGATGCAGAATATAACTGATTTGAAAGCGGAATTAGAAGAGGCAGACGGCAGTGCGGAAAATGCGGATGATGAAGTGCTTCTGAAGGAAAAGGAGATTGAGGATACAGAAAAGAGACGCAGGGAGATTGAGAAGCATATCTCTGAGTTGGAGGAAAGTATCAGGAAGATTACAGAGGAGAAGGAGCAGCTTACACAGTTAAATAAAGGCTTCTTCGAAAAAAGGGAGGAGCTTTCCGAGCATAAGGCGAATCTGGATAAGGAGTGCTATCGTTTAAACGGGCAGTTAGAGAAGCAGAAGGAGCTTCTGGATGCGAAAACCAATTATATGTGGGAGCAGTACGAGCTTACCTATCATGCGGCAGAGGAGAGCAAAACCCCGATTAAAATACCGGTTTCTGAATTAAAGCCGGAAATTGCCAGATTAAAGAACCAGATGAAGGGGCTTGGAGATGTCAATATGAATGCCATCGAGCAGTATAAGGAGGTACAGGAGCGGTATGAGCATTTAAATACGCAGCATGATGATCTGATCGAGGCGGCTGAGGTTCTGGTCGGGATCATTGAGGATCTGGATGCGGAAATGCGGAAGCAGTTTGAATCACAGTTTGCAGAGATTAAGTCCCGGTTTGATAAGGTGTTTAAGGAATTGTTCGGCGGTGGACGCGGAACCTTAGAGCTGATGGAGGATGAGGATATTTTGGAGGCGGGTATCCATATCGTGGCACAGCCGCCCGGAAAGAAGCTGCAGAATATGATGCAGTTATCCGGTGGGGAAAAGGCGCTTACGGCAATCTCTCTTCTCTTTGCGATCCAGAGCTTAAAGCCGTCCCCGTTCTGTCTTTTGGATGAGATCGAAGCGGCGCTTGACGATTCGAATGTGGATCGGTATGCACAGTATTTACATAAGCTGACAAAGGATACCCAGTTTATTGTGATCACGCACAGGCGCGGTACGATGAATGCGGCGGATATTTTATATGGTATCACGATGCAGGAAAAGGGCGTTTCCACGCTGGTATCTGTGAATCTTTTGGATCAGGATGAGATAGTGGAGTAAAAATCTGATGTTATGAATTGACATAGTGGAAGTTGTATCTTTTGTCGGCGAAAACATCGCAGACACGCTCGCGCTTGAAGAACAACATAGCGGTACATAAAGCACCTACACATGCTTTGCATGTGTTTGATACGGTGCTTAAGTACCGATGTTGTTCTAACAGTCTGCTTATGTTTTGCCGACAAAAGATACAACATATGCTTTGTTATTGTGAATATCAGAATTTTATGTGTAAAATTGAAGAAAGGAATGATGGCATGTTTGGCTTTGAAAAAAAGAAAAAAGAAATTGAAGATGAGAGTACGGAGAATTTTTTGCAGAATATCCCTACGATAGCGCAGTCTGTGGTGGAGGAGCCTGTAAGTGATAGCGGTGAGACTGCAGAGGCTGATGGTGAGGAAAATGAGGAGGGAAAGAAGAAAGGATTTTTCGGGAAGCTGATTTCCGGTCTTTCCAAGACAAGGGATAATCTGAAATCGGGGATTGATTCGATTTTCAGCGGTTTTTCGGAAATTGATGATGACTTTTACGAGGAGCTTGAAGAAATCCTCATTATGGCGGATATCGGCGTGAGAACGACAGACCGGATTTTAGAGGATTTAAAGGCAAAGGTAAAGGAACAGAAAATCAAGGAGGTTTCAGCCTGCAGGGAGCTTCTGACCGAATCGATCAAGGAACAGATGCGGGTAGGGGAAACCGCATATGAGTTTGAGAACAGAAAATCGGTGGTGCTTCTTATCGGGGTAAACGGTGTCGGCAAGACCACCTCTGTCGGGAAGCTTGCCGGACAGATGAAGGCACAGGGGAAAAAGGTGGTTCTGGCGGCAGCAGATACCTTCCGTGCAGCGGCGATCGACCAGCTCGCAGAGTGGGCAAAGAGAGCAGATGTGGATCTGATCGCAGGGCAGGAGGGCGGCGATCCGGCGGCTGTTGTGTTTGATGCGGTCAATGCGGCGAAGGCAAGAAAGGCAGATGTTCTGATCTGCGATACAGCAGGTCGCCTCCATAATAAAAAGAATCTGATGGAGGAATTAAAAAAGATCAACCGTATCATCGACAGAGAATATCCGGATGCGTATAGAGAAACGCTGGTGGTCTTAGACGGAACGACAGGGCAGAATGCGCTTGCCCAGGCGAAGGAGTTTGGAGAAACGGCAGATATTACAGGCATTATTTTGACGAAGCTTGATGGTACGGCGAAGGGCGGTATTGCAATCGCCATTCAATCCGAGATGAATATTCCGGTCAAATATATCGGAATCGGAGAAAAAATTGAGGATTTACAGAAATTTGATGCAGATGCTTTTGTAGACGCGTTGCTCGCGGGAGAACAGGCAGAGGAAGCAGTGTAAAAAATCCTTTGAAAAGGGATTTTTCATAGGGATCATTGTTGCAGAAATGAGATAGAAAAGAGGGAAACATTATGATGACATTAGATAAATTTGAGGAAGCTTCTGAAAAGGTGAAGGAGGTCATTTTACCGACCAATCTGATCTATAGTGAGTATTTTTCGGAACAGACGGGAAACAAGGTCTATTTAAAACCGGAAAATATGCAGTATACCGGTGCTTATAAGGTAAGAGGCGCTTATTATAAGATCAGCACGATGAGTGAGGAGGAACGGAAAAAGGGACTGATCACGGCATCTGCGGGCAATCATGCACAGGGAGTTGCCTATGCAGCGAAAATCTACGGAGTGCCTGCTACGATCGTCATGCCGACGACAACACCGCTTATCAAGGTGAATCGTACCAAGGGTTATGGCGCAAGGGTGGTCCTGTTTGGAAATGTGTATGACGAAGCATGCCAGTATGCATTGCAGTTAGCGGAAAAGCAGGGACTTACCTTTGTTCACCCGTTTAATGATGAGACGGTGGCAACCGGACAGGGAACGATCGCAATGGAGATTGTGAAAGAGCTGCCGACTGTTGATATTATTTTAGTGCCGATTGGCGGCGGGGGCTTAGCTGCCGGAGTTTCCACACTTGCCAAGCTTTTGAATCCGCATATCCATGTGATCGGAGTAGAGCCTGCGGGAGCAAGCTGCATGAAGGCTTCTCTGGAAAAAGGAGAAGTGGTGACACTGGGAAATGTGTCCACGATTGCGGACGGTACCGCAGTACAGACGCCGGGTGATAAGGTGTTTCCTTATATTCAGGAAAATGTGGATGAGATCATTGCCGTGGAGGATCATGAGCTGATTGGAAACTTTTTGGATGTGATGGAGAATCACAAAATGCTTGTGGAAAATTCCGGACTTTTGACGGTTGCTGCATTAAAGCATCTGGATGTAAAGAATAAAAAGATTGTGTCAATTTTAAGTGGCGGAAATATGGATATCATTACGCTTTCCTCTGTTGTGCAGCACGGGCTGATCCAGCGTGGAAGAGTGTTTACCGTGGCGGTACAGCTTCCGGATCGTCCGGGCGAGCTTGAAAAGGTGGCAGGCATTATCGCCCAGATGCAGGGAAATGTAATCCGCTTAGAGCATAACCAGTTTGTCAGTATCAACAGGAATGCGGCAGTGGAGCTTCGTATCACTTTAGAGGCATTCGGAACGGAGCATAAAAAGGAGATTATTGATACATTGCATAAAAACGGATATGAGGCAAAGGAAGAGATGCCGACGGCGTTGTACTAAGTGATTTGGATATAGAGTTATTTTTTCAAAGTGCTTGATCATATTGCATCATGCAATAAGTAGAACTAAGAAGGAAGGAGGAAAATACCTTCCTTTTTGGTTGCCGTTGGAAATTGAAATTATGCTAAAGAATTATAATGGATTACAAAAAAGTAATAGAAAAGCAAAGATAAACTTCGTATAAATCGAAATGGTTATGAATATAATAATATATAAAGAGTGAAATGCAAAAAAATATTGCACAAAAAAATGGGATGTGATAATATATGTGTAAGAAAATAAAGGAAGGTTGTGTCGATATGAAGATTCAGGCTGTTTTAATTGATGGTTTTAAGAATTTATCAAATGTGAAAATATCTTTTGAAAATATCACAGCACTTGTTGCTTTAAATAATTTTGGTAAATCCAATGTGCTTTCCGGTATTGACTTTGGATTAGATTTTATTAAGGCTTCCATAGAGGATAAAAAAGATATGATGTCCAATTCCAACTTAATACCTCTTAATTGTAGTATGCTTGGAAAAAATTACAAGTATGAGATGGAAGTATCTACTGTTATTAATGAAGATGAATATATTGTTCAATATGGTTTCGAGTTTGAATGGAAAGATAATGAGGACAAGGATCCAAGAATAGTATCCGAATTTTTGAAAGTTAAACTTAATGAGAAAGGAAAAAAATTTACACAGTTAATCAATAGAACTGTTGATACTGCATTATATAAAAGCTCTGTTACTGGAAGATGTTCTTCGAAGATTAAGGTTGAGGAAGCAGAATTGGTTGCAAATAAGTTGAAGGCATATGACGATTTATATTATATTAAAATTATCAACAAACTTAATGGAATGAAAATATATATGGAAAATAATTTAGATGCAAAGAGCTTCTATCAATCAAATCCGCTCCTTCGTAAAGGTTATGAAAATGAAATGATAAATGCTGATAATCTGCCGCGTATTATATATAATTTAAAAAAGCAAAGTCCAGATAAGTTTGAATTGTTAAAAGATGTGTATTTTCAGTTGTTTCCGGATATTGAGGATGTTATTATAAAAAAATTCAAAATAGATGCAGAAGAAGGTGGGCAATTTCCGGAGGATGCACCGTTTGTATTAACGAATTCCATATATGTATTATTTGTTAAAGAAAAAAATTTAGCTAATTCCGTTAACTTTTCAATGATGTCAGATGGAGCAAAGAGAGTTTTTATGATATTGACTAAGATCATTGTATCTAGTGTCAGCAATATATCTTTGATAGCAATAGAGGAACCGGAGAACTCCGTGCATACCGGTTTGTTTCAAGCATATATTCAGATTATCAATCAATTATTGGATGATTGCAAAGTTATTATAACAAGTCACTCGCCATACATTATCAGTTATTTAGATCCTTCATGGATTCATGTTGGGATGAATAGAAAAGCTGGGGTAGCTGAGTTTTTTACTTTTAAGAAATCAAGTCAGAAACAACTTGAAAATGATGCAGCCAGTTTTAAAATGAGCATGGGGGATTATTTATTTTCAATGCTTGCAGATTCAGAAAGCAATATAAGCAATTATTTGGAGTGTGATGCCGATGAGTAAATGTCTTGTACTTTTTGTGGAGGGTGATACAGAGGTTGAATTTTACAAACAGATAATTGCTAATGCCAGAAAGTTACATCCTGCAGGAAGATTTGATACAAGTATTGAATATAGAAATGTAAAGGGTGTTGGTGGTTTTAAAAGTATTGCTCTTAGAAAATTTACAAAAGATATTAAAATGAAATATGATAACAATTGCAAATTTACAATCATATTATGTAGTGATACGGATATATTTGATTTTGCTCCTAAGCCACCAATAAAATGGGATGAAATAGAGAAGGAACTTTTAGATAACGGAGCTGAGAAAATTATTCATGTACAGGCCGAGAAATCTATTGAAGACTGGTTTTTGTATGATCTTGAAAGTATTTTCGGATTTTTAAGATTGAGTAAAAAAACAAAAGTATCCGGAAAGAACGGATATGATAAGCTTCAACATTTGTACAGACAAGCTAATAAAGTGTATTATAAGGGAATAAGAAGCAATGGTATGATAGGGCGTTTGAATATCGAAAAGATTGCAGATGCGGTAAAGGAACAGTTAAATCCTTTATATGAGGCGCTTGGTGTAGATAAAAAATAACTAAAATTCATAGATGAATATTAGCGGGAGTTACATATATGCCCCTTGTATTTATAAAAGTACAAGGGTATAATAAAATGCGAGTTTGCAATCTGGGAAATATTTATTACAATTAAGAATAGAAAGTAAACAACAGAAAGGAAATGCAGCAGACTGTTGATAAAAGGGAAAGGATATATTAACTATGAGTGATTTTTCGAATGATGGAAAAGGACAGGAGCTTTTGCATACACCGGGCGGGGTGAGAGATATTTACGGACTGGAGTGTGCCAGAAAGCGTACAGCGGAAAGAAAGGTTCAAGAGGTGATGAAGTCCTACGGTTTCAGAGATATTCAGACACCGACTTTTGAGTATTTTGATATTTTCAGTAAAGAGCGCGGAACGGTTCAGTCAAAGGAAATGTTTAAGTTTTTTGACCGCGGCAATAATACACTGGTACTCAGACCGGATATGACACCTTCGCTTGCCAGATGCGTGGCGAAATATTATAAAGAGGAAGAGATGCCTATGCGCCTGTGCTATACGGGGCAGACCTTTGTGAATACGGACAAGTATCAGGGGAAGCTTCAGGAAGTGACGCAGGTAGGAGCGGAGCTTTATCATGATGATACTTCTGATGCGGATGCAGAGATGATCGCCATGATGACCACCTGTCTTTTGGCATGCGGACTGGAGGAGTTTCAGTTGGAGGTCGGTCATGCAAATCTGTTTCGGGGACTGATTGAAGAGGCGGGCTTTGAGGAAGAAGAGGAAGAGGAGCTTCGGAAGCTTATTGTGTCAAAAAATTTCTTCGGCGTGGAGGAGATGCTAGAGGAATTAACGGTAACAGAGCCGTTAAAGGAAATCTTTATCAAGCTGCCGGAGCTTTTGGGAGATTTAAAAGAGAGCAGTGCCTTTGTCAGAGAGCGGACGAAGAATGAAAAGGTGCTTGATGCGCTTGACAGGCTGTTGAAGGTAGAGGAGATTCTTAAAATCTATGGCTTATTAGAATATGTAACGATTGATTTAAGTATGTTAAGCGGTTATAGTTATTATACAGGGGTGATTTTCAGGGCATATACTTACGGAAACGGAGAGGCGCTTGCAACAGGCGGCAGGTACAATGAATTAGTCGGTCAGTTCGGCGTGGATATGCCTGCGATCGGCCTTGTCATTGTGATCGACCAGCTTATGACGGCAATGTCCAGACAGAAGCTTTTTAAAGAGGAAAAGCTTGGTGGAACGATTCTTTTGTATCCGCAGGAATACAGAAGACAGGCGATACTTTTTGCGGAGGAGCATAGGAAAAAGGGAAAGACGATCCGACTTTTGCGGACTTCTTCAAAAAAGACGATTGATGATTACAAGGAGTATGCAAGACGCATGGGCGCAGAGCTTCTTTTGTATTTTGCAAAGGGAGATGAGCCGGAGGAGATTATGATTTAAACAGCATGCGGCAAAGCATCAGGGTGGATATTAGAATAGAAAATGAGAATGGCATATGGAAATGCAGAAATGAGGAATGAGATGAAATACATAACATTTGCTTTAGCGAAGGGGAGGCTTGCGAAGCAGACCTTAGGGCTTTTGGAACAGATTGGGATTACCTGCGAGGAAATGAAGGACGAAAAGACGAGGAAGCTGATTTTTGTCAATGAGGAACTGAAATTCAAATTCTTTTTGTCGAAGGCGACCGATGTGCCGACCTATGTAGAAATGGGGGCGGCAGATATCGGTGTTGTCGGAAAGGATACGATTCTTGAAGAGGGCAGGAAAATCTATGAGGTTTTGGATTTGAAGCGCGGCAAGTGCAGGATGTGTGTGGCGGGGCCGGAAAGTGCAAGAGAGCAGTTAAATAATGGCTCTTTGATCCGCGTGGCAAGTAAATATCCGAATATTGCAAAGGATTATTTTTATAATAAAAAACATCAGACTGTAGAAATCATCAAGCTGAACGGTTCGGTGGAGTTAGCGCCGATCGTCGGACTGTCCGAGGTGATCGTTGATATTGTGGAGACAGGCTCGACCTTAAAGGAAAACGGACTGAAGGTCTTAGAGGAAATCTGTCCTCTGTCAGCAAGGGTAGTTGTTAATGAAGTGAGCATGAAGATGCAGCATGAGAGGATTACGAAGCTTATCAAGGATTTGCGAGAGGTCGTATAATGAAGAAGGGTGGAACAAGGGATAACGGAATCAGATGAAGAATTAAGGTTGATATTCGGAAAGAGAATGGAGGAAAACCATGAGGATTGTGAAATTAACGGAAAAAGAAAGAAACAATATCCTGGAGACATTGTTAAAGAGAAGCCCGAATCAGTACAGTGAATATGAGGATACGGTAAACGAGATCATTGAAAACGTGAAAAAAGGGAAGGATCAGGCTCTTTTTGACTATACGGAAAGGTTTGATAAAGTCCGCATTACGACAGATTCTTTCAAGGTGACGAAGGAGGAAATTGAAGAGGCATATAAAGAGGTCGATCCGCATCTGGTTGAAATTATTCGGAAGGCATTAAAGAATATTAAGGAATATCACGAAAAACAGGTGCGTTACAGCTGGTTTGACAGTAAGCCGGATGGGACACTTTTGGGACAGAAGATTACGGCTCTTTCGCGTGTCGGTGTCTATGTGCCGGGCGGCAAGGCGGTCTATCCGTCATCGGTTCTTATGAATATCATTCCGGCGAAGGTGGCAGGCGTGGAAAAAATCATTATGACGACACCGCCGGGAAAGGACGGGAAGGTTTATCCTGTGACTTTGGTTGCCGCGAACGAAGCGGGAGTTGATGAGGTATATAAGGTGGGCGGCGCGCAGGCGATTGCCGCGCTTGCCTACGGAACGGAAAGCATAAAAAAGGTGGACAAGATCGTAGGTCCCGGAAATATTTTTGTGGCATTGGCAAAAAAGGCGGTCTACGGTCATGTGAGCATTGATTCGATCGCGGGACCGAGTGAGATTTTAGTGCTCGCGGATGAGACGGCGAATCCGAGATATGTGGCAGCGGATCTTTTGTCACAGGCGGAGCATGATGAGATGGCTTCGGCAATTCTGGTGACGACAAGTGAAGCTCTGGCAGAGGCAGTTTCGAAGGAAGTGGACGGGTTTGTAAAGGAGCTTTCAAGGAAAGAAATCATACAGAAATCCCTGGATAATTACGGGTATATTTTAGTGGCAGAGTCGATGGAGGAAGCTATTGATACAGCGAATGAGATTGCGTCAGAGCATTTGGAGATCGTTACGAAAAATCCATTTGATACGATGACGAGAATTAAAAATGCCGGGGCGATTTTCCTCGGAGAATATTCCAGTGAGCCTTTAGGGGATTACTTTGCGGGACCAAACCATGTCCTGCCGACAAACGGAACGGCGAAGTTCTTCTCGCCGCTTTCTGTCGATGACTTTATTAAAAAGTCCAGTATCATTTCCTATTCAGAGGAGGCGCTTCGGGAGATCCATATGGATATCGAGGATTTTGCGAAGGCGGAACAGCTTACGGCACATGCGAATTCAATTGCGGTGCGTTTTGAAAAAGAATAAAGTTTGAAAGTAAACTTTCAAACTATTTATTAATGGTGCAAAATCAGCCGAAAACGGCTGATTTGTGCCGGGGTATAAGAATGATTTGCGTCTTTTGGAAGAAAAGGGTATAATAAAAGGAGGGTTTTATGGCAGAGAAAAAGAGAACTGCGGCAGTGGAGCGTGAGACCGGTGAAACGAAGATAAAGATTACGATTGATTTAGATGGCACCGGAAAGGCAGAGGTGGATACCGGCATCGGCTTTTTTGACCATATGCTGAACAGCTTTGCGAGGCATGGACTGTTTGATCTGCAGGTATCCGTAAAGGGAGATTTAGAGGTGGATTCCCATCATACGATTGAGGACACCGGCATTGTTTTAGGCGAAGCAATCTGTCAGGCGCTTGGAGATAAAAAGGGGATCAAACGCTTTGGAAATTTTCTTTTGCCGATGGATGAGGTTTTGGTTCTGTGTGCGCTGGATCTTTCGGGAAGACCGTACCTGCAGGAAAATCTTACATTTACCGTTCCGAAGGTCGGAGAGTTTGATACAGAGATGGTGCATGAGTTTTTCTATGCGGTCAGCTACAGTGCGAAGATGAACCTGCATTTTCAGATGATGTCCGGCGGGAACAATCATCATGTGATCGAGGCGGCATTTAAGGCGTTTGCAAAGGCGCTTGATGAAGCGGTTTCCTATGATGAGAGGATTACGGACGTGTTGTCTACGAAGGGAAGTTTGTAGAGGTTATGTTTTATCATGTGGAAATTTGACTGTGATATTTTATAAGGGACAGGAGACAGGAAAGGAGAGAGCCGATGAGTCAGAAAAAACTGGTTCCGTTTATCAATGCAGAAAATGAGATGGCTGCAAGTGTGATCCGTTTGGCAGAGCGCTACTCCTATGAAGGCGCAGATGGGTTATATTTATATAATTTTACAGGGGATGAATCCTCAAGAGATGAATTTTTAGTGGCGGTGCGGGAGGTTGAAAAGGCGATTGATATTCCGTTTATCGTGGGAATTTATGCGAACCGTTTTGAGGATGTGAAAAAGGCATTGTATACCGGAGCCGAAAAAGTGGTCTTAAGAAAGGCAATTCTGCCGGAGGAAGCAGAATTATCAGAAATCATCCGTCGTTTCGGCAGGGATAAGCTGATCATAGAGATTGATATGAAGGCTGATTTTCAGTCTGCGGAAAAGCTAGATGCGTTTTATGATCAGGGTTTTGGCAGTGCGATGTTAAAGCATATCGATACGACAAAGAGCTTTTCGGATGTGATCAGTACTTCTAAAATTCAGATCCTTGTGCGGGACGGACTGGTGCGAAATGACCTGTCGGAGCTTTTGTCTTATGAAAATGTATCTATGGTGCTTACGAATTATTTTGAAGAGAAAGATATTTATAAGGCAAAGCGTTCGCTGAAAAAACAGGGGATTGATGTTGACGTTTTTGAGAGCCTGATTGATTTTTCGGACTTTAAGCTTATGGAAAACGGATTGATTCCGGTGGTTGTGCAGGATTATCGGACGAATGAGGTTTTAATGGTCGCCTATATGAATGAAGCATCTTATGAGCAGACGATCGCAACAGGGAAAATGACCTATTACAGCCGCAGCAGAGAAGAGCTTTGGGTAAAGGGAGAAACTTCCGGGCATTATCAGTATGTAAAAAGGTTGATGCTTGATTGCGATAATGATACAATACTTGCAAAGGTCAGACAGATTGGAGCTGCCTGTCATACAGGAAACCGGAGCTGCTTTTTTAAGGAGCTTGCGAAAAAGGAATATGTGGATACAAATCCTTTGACCGTTCTCATGGAGGACTATCAGATCATTGCAGACCGCAAAAAGAATCCGAAGGAGGGCTCTTATACCAACTATCTTTTTGAAAAAGGCATTGATAAGATTTTGAAAAAATGCGGAGAAGAGGCATCGGAGATCATCATTGCTGCCAAGAACCCGGATGCGGAAGAACTAAAATACGAGATCGCGGATTTCCTTTATCATATGATGGTTCTTATGGCGGAATGTGATCTGGATTGGAATGATATTACAAAGGAACTGATCAACAGAAGAAAGTAGTAACTATAACAATAAACAACAAACATATGGGAGGTATACTATGGCATTTTTAATTGGCACAAGTGGAACATTCGGAGGAGCATTTTTATGGTATCTTTTAAAGTATATTGTTTCGGCTGCTTTGGCATTCGGAGCAATCTGCCTTGGAATCAAGCTTCGGAAAAAGAAAAATGCGAAGCTGGAGGCAGAAAAGGAATCATAGAAGAAATCGTATTTTGTGTATGATCGTTTTGTTTGGAAACACACTCAGAAATGAGGAGCATTATGGAAATTGAAAAAAAGTTTTTGATCAAGGCTTTGCCCGAAAACCTGGATAGCTATCAGAAAAAGGTGATTGAGCAGGGGTATCTTTGCGAATCTCCGACGGTACGCATCAGAAAGAGTAATGAGGACTATATTCTGACATATAAATCAAGGCTCGGGACAGAACATATTCATGCGGACGCAAGAGTGAATCAGGAGGTCGAGGTGCCGCTTTCGAGGGAGGGCTATGAACATCTGAAAGAAAAAATCGACGGATATCCTGTGGAGAAGACAAGATATCTGATTCCGCTGCCTGACGGACATACCGGTGAACTGGATGTTTTTGGCGGGCGGTTATCAGGACTTTATCTGGTCGAGGTTGAATTTGCGGATGCAGACGAGGTAGGAAAATTTTCACCGCCGGAGTGGTTTGGAGAGGATGTCAGTGGAGATATCCGCTATACGAACAGTTTTCTGGCGCTGGAGGAAGATTTGTCGTTCATCACGGAAAACTGATCAGTAGAAAAAGCTCTGTGAATGACATGAGTTACTGTTCACTGTCACTGTGAACGGATAACAGATTATAGAAAATGGAGGCAGTTATGTATAAGATTTTAAAGAAAGAGTATCTTGCCAATAATATCTGGCTGATGGATATTGAGGCACCAAGAGTAGCGAAGTCCTGTGAACCGGGGCAGTTTGTCATTGTGAAGACGGACGAAAAGGGAGAGAGAATCCCGCTTACGGTCTGTGATTATGATAGGGAAAAAGGAACGGTCACGATCGTATTTCAGACGGTCGGAGCTTCTACGGAGGAGCTTAAGGCATATGAGGTCGGTGACAGTGTGATGGACTTTGTGGGACCGCTTGGCTGTGCTTCTGAGCTGAT
The DNA here is from genome assembly GCA_902795705.1 of uncultured Lachnospiraceae bacterium. Classification (GTDB taxonomy): domain Bacteria; phylum Bacillota; class Clostridia; order Lachnospirales; family Lachnospiraceae; genus Butyribacter. The sequence goes on from CADBMH010000357.1 coordinate 38,495, forward strand.
TCAGATGTCAGAGGAGGAGTTGAAAAAGGAGAGCATTTTATTTGTCTGCGGCGGTGTCGGAACGGCCCCTGTTTATCCGCAGGTGAAATGGATGAAGAATCACGGGATTGATGTCGATGTTATTATCGGTGCCCGCACCAAGGACATTATGATTCTGGAAAATGAGATGAAAGAGGTTGCTAAGAATCTTTATGTGGCAACCGATGACGGTTCCTATGGATTTAAAGGAAACGGCTGTGATATGATCAATGAGCTGGTGAAAAATCAGGGAAAGACCTATACGAGAGTTGTAGCGATCGGTCCGATGATCATGATGAAATTTGTCGCATTGCTTACAAAGGAATTGAATATCCCGACCATCGTCAGCATGAATCCGATTATGGTAGACGGAACCGGTATGTGCGGTGCCTGTCGCTTACAGGTAGGTGATGAGATTAAATTTGCCTGTGTAGACGGACCGGAGTTTGACGGTCATCTGGTTGATTTTGACCAGGCAATGCAGCGTCAGGGAATGTATAAGACGGAAGAGGGACGCGCGATGTTAAAGCTTAAAGAAGGCGATACACATAGCGGTGGCTGCGGGAATTGTTGATAATGATATATGCTTGTACATTGTGATTTGGGTTTTGTTTATCTTTTATTGTTTGGAAGACGGAATCCAGCGGAATAAAGTGTTTTAGTATGGAGGTAACTATGGAAGTTGATGTTTTAAAGAGAATTCCTGTCAGAGAGCAGGAACCGAAGGTTCGGGCGACGAATTTTGAGGAAGTTTGTCTGGGATATAATAAAGAAGAGGCGGAGGCAGAGGCAAGCCGCTGCTTAAATTGTAAAAATCCGCAGTGTGTCAAGGGATGTCCTGTTAATATTGACATTCCGGGCTTTATCAAGGAAGTGGAGAATGGAAATGTTGAAGAGGCATATCATGTGATTGGAAAATATTCGGCACTTCCGGCTGTCTGCGGCCGTGTATGTCCGCAGGAAAGCCAGTGTGAGGCAAAATGTATCCGCGGCATCAAGGGAGATGCGGTATCAATCGGAAAGCTGGAGCGTTATGTGGCAGATACGGCAAGAGAGATGGGAATCAAGCCGGAGAAGGCTGATTCATTAAACGGAAAGAAGGTAGCCGTGATTGGTTCCGGTCCTGCGGGACTTACCTGTGCCGGAGACCTTGCAAAGCTTGGATATGATGTGACGATCTTTGAAGCGCTTCACAAGGCAGGTGGTGTGCTTTCCTACGGTATTCCGGAGTTTCGTCTGCCGAAGCAGAGAGTGGTCGATGCAGAGATTGAAAATGTAAAGGCACTTGGTGTCAAGATTGAAACAAATGTTGTAATCGGAAAGGCAACGACGATTGATGAGCTTTTAAATGAAGAGGGCTTTGATGCAGTATTTGTCGGCTCCGGTGCCGGACTTCCGAGATTCATGGGGATTCCGGGAGAAAATGCGAACGGAGTATTTTCTGCAAATGAATACCTGACAAGAAGCAATCTGATGAAAGCGTTTGATGATGCATATGCGACGCCGATCATCGCCGGTAAGAAGGTTGCCGTAGTCGGCGGTGGTAATGTGGCAATGGATGCGGCAAGAACAGCACTTCGTCTGGGTGCGGATGTGCATATCGTATATCGCCGTAGTGAGGAAGAGCTTCCTGCCAGAGTGGAAGAGGTACATCATGCAAAGGAAGAGGGCATCGTGTTTGATCTTTTGACGAATCCGACGCAGATTTTTACGGATGACAAGGGAAATGTCACCGGTATGGAATGTATCCGTATGGATCTTGGCGAGCCGGATGAATCCGGAAGAAGAAGACCGGTCGAGATTCCGGGCTCTGAATTTACTTTAGAAGTTGATACGGTCATCATGTCGCTCGGTACGAGTCCGAATCCGCTGATTTCTTCTACAACGGAGGGACTTGATATCAACAAGAGAAAATGTATCGTAGCAGAGGAGAGCAACGGTCAGACCTCCAAGGCAAAGGTATATGCGGGAGGAGATGCAGTGACAGGTGCTGCTACGGTCATTCTTGCAATGGGAGCAGGAAAGGCTGCCGCACAGGGAATCCATGAATATTTAAGTCAGGCATAAAAATGTGTTTTCAATGAATGAGTGAAACTCAACCCTTTCTGTTTGGAAGATAAATGGAAAGGGTTTTTCTTTGTATTTTGTAGTTAGTTTTTGACGAAAATAAATTGACGAAAATTACTATAAAATGTAGAATGGAGTATAAGGATAATAAACAGGCAACTTTCATATTAATATGGAATGTTGTTGGAACATTATTTCATAAAAGGGAAGGAAAATAGATATGGGAAAGAATTCAAAGCGGATTTCCCGGTTTCTTGGGCTGACCGCCATATTGGTTCTGGTGGTGATCTTTAGTTATTCAGAAGGCTTTCTGGCATTAAGGCCAAGTGACGAATCCATTATCCGTGCGGGGTTATCGCTTTTTATCGCACCGATGAGTGCATTTGTGTTTTTTTATAGTGGCTATCATATGCTAAAGGCGCCGGGGAAGGTAATGTTTACAAAGGAGACTTTGTTAGACATGAATAAGGCAAAAGAGATTTTCATCAGGTATCATGGTGGAAAACAGTTTGGGAGACTGGCAGATGAGGCGATGTCACAGGTGACGAGGTTAGATAATTCGTCTGAACGGGCGAGGATGCAGATCGAGTCAAGATTTGGCAGGGATTCGATGACCAGTGACCGGTATCTGGCTTCGATCGAGTCGGCAAAAGAGGCATCTTTAGGAAATATCATTACCATAGCAAACAGGCTCCAGCTTTTTGATGAAAAGGAATATGTGAGGCTAGAGCATTACAAGGAGGATGATATTCCGGATGACATCCAGGAAAAGCAGATTGCGCTGTATGCGAAGAACACAGAGGAGATCAAGCAGGCGATTGCGGCGAATGAGAGACTGGTGCTTTCGTTGGATTCCATGAGTGCAGGACTTTTATCACAGTCGGATGGTCAGGTAAATGAAACGATCGAAAATATTGAAAAGCTGACGGAGCAGTTAAAAAAATATCAAAATATAGACTGATTACTGCCTGAGTGGAAGGCTTATCTGGTGAAAAAAAGGGGAATGAAGCTTTTAGAATTTGGCAAAATACAGATAAAATATTAAATTAAAAGAGGAAAGGAAAAATAGTCATGAAAAACGGCGGAAATTTTATAGTGATGGTACTTGTGGGGATTGTCGCCCTGGCTTTCATTTTCGGAGGTCTTTTCGCCTCCAGAAATCTGAAAAAGACAGACAAGGCAATCACCAAGGAGAATGCGGCAGAAACCTTAGAGAAGTATGTGAAGCATATTGAGCCTGCAGAGGGGACTCCGGTAAAGGGAGCAGTCGAGTATTCCGGTTCTGATCATACCTATCAGGAGCTTCCTGATTTAAAGGATGATTCTATTGTTGTCCGTGAGACAACAGGTCGCTTTGCGGAAATATTTGCTTCTTCTGAAAAAACAGGAGATGGAAAAAACGGGTTCTTAAGAGAGATGGCAGAGGAATTTAATGCGGCAGGGATTGCGGTTGACGGGGAAAAGGTTTCCATCCGGTTAAGGACCGTGTCTTCCGGACAACAGGTGGATTATGTGGCATCGGGAAAATATGTGCCGGATGCGATCTCTCCATCAAATGACCTTTTTGTGAAAATGGCAGAGGATAAGGGAGCGCAGCTTTCCTATATTTCGAACTCGGTTGTAGAAAACTACGCAGGGCTTGTCATGAAGAAAAAGACCATGGGGGATTTAAAGGAGCTATATGGTGCCGCCGATGTTAAAGCGGCTGCTCAGGCGGTATCTGACGGGAAAATGTCGGTGGGTTATACCAATCCGTTTTCGTCAGCAGCGGGCTTTAATTTTTTAGTTACACTGTTAGATTCCTATGATACGGGAAATATTACATCGGACAAGGCGGTAGCGGCATTCCGCGCTTTTCAGAAAAATATTCCATTTGTAGCCATGACGACCGGACAGATGGTAGATGCGGCGAAAAATGGTTCCTTTGATATGTTTGTATCAGAATACCAGTCCTATAAATCGGACGGTAATTTATCAAAAAATTATGTTTTTGTACCATATGGTTTTCCGCACAATAATCCTCTTGTCTATGTAAAAGGTGGAAAAGGGCAGGGCGCACAGAAGGTTTTAGAGGCGTTTTCGGATTATATGGGTAAAAACGGAAAGTCGCTTGCGAAGCAGGATGGCTTTAACGAAAAGCCGGAAGGCTATCAGGCGCTTACTGCGGATTATTCCGGCTCAGAGCTTGTGGATGCGCAGGCATTATATAAGGAGAACAAGGACAGTAAGCCGGTTGCCTGTATCTTTGTAACGGATGTGTCCGGTTCCATGGACGGGGAACCGATCCAGATGTTAAAAAATTCATTATCCAATGCAATCCAGTATATTAATAAGGAGAATCACATCGGGCTCATCAGCTATTCGGATGATGTCACGATAGAGCTTCCGTTAGCGCAGTTTGATATGAATCAGCAATCGTATTTTAAGGGCACCGTGGACAGACTGAGCGCGACCGGCGGTACCGCGACTTTTGACGGTGTGTGCGTGGCAATGAAGATGTTATCGGACTATATGAAAAAGAATCCGGATATCAAGCCGATGATCTTTGTCCTGTCCGACGGGGAGACAAATGCGGGATACCGGTTAGAGGATATTTCACCAATTATGAAAGGGCTTAAAATTCCGGTGTATACGATCTGCTACAATGGGGACTTTGATGCGATGGAAAAGCTTGCAGCTATCAATGAAGGGGTATCGATCAATGCGGATACGGATGATGTGGTGTATCAGTTGAAGCAGCTGTTTAACGCAAACATGTAATCAATAATAGGAAAGGAGCAAGGGATTATGAGTAGTTTTTCTTTAGAATTACCAAATGAGGAGGCAGTAAAGGAGGAGGTTGCCGTTGCGATTGCACCTACGCAGAAGGAGGAGGTTGCCATTAAAGATATGGCAGGAGAACGCGCGGCACAGATCATGGATGTAGATCTCGATAATATCAAGGAGCGCAGAGAATATGTGGAGGTCATTGAACAATTCGGACTGGATGATATGAAGACCGTCAGAAAACAGAATGCGATTTTAAATCAGCGGATTGGTATGTTTGAAAAACAGGGAGGAGAAAGCGGTGATGTTGCAAAGGGACTTTCTGAGCTGACGATCAAAATGAGGGATTTAGATCCATCCGGAATTGATTTCGTAAAGAGCGGTCCTCTCGGAAAAATCTTTCATCCGGTCAGAAGATATTTTGAAAAATATAAAACGGCAGATCAGGAGATTGCAGATATCGTAAAATCACTGGAAAAGGGAAAGCATACACTGCAGAATGACAATGTTACCCTGGAAACAGAGGAGGATGAGCTTCGGGGGATGGCAAAAAAGATGAAGCAGAACATAGAAATCGGAATAAAGTTAGATGAAAGTGTATCTGCACAGATTGAAAATGCCAAAGTATCCGGAGTGGATCCGGAAAAGATAAAGTTTGTGGAGGAGGAGATTTTATTTCCGCTCCGCCAGCGCATTGAAGATTTTCAACAGGTGCTTACGGTGGGACAGCAGGGTATTATCGCGATGAATATTATCCGAAAAAATAATAAAGAGTTGATCCGCTCCGTAGACCGGGCAGAAAATGTTACGGTAACAGCGCTGCGTACTGCGGTTACGGTAGCCGGAGCGCTTTATAATCAGAAGATTGTGTTAGAAAAGGTCAATGCATTAAATGAAACGACGAATCATATGATCGCCGCAACATCCAAGCTGTTAAAGGAGCAGGGCGTGGAAGTGCAGAAGCAGGCTTCCGAGGCAATGGTCTCACCGGAGGTTTTGCAGCAGTCCTTTCATGATACGATGGAAGCACTGGAGGATCTGTCGAAATACCGCCAGGAGGCGCTTCCGGTGATGAAGAAGACGATTGACACATTCCGGGAGCTTGCGGAAACAGGGGAAGCACAGATAGAAAAGATGGATCAGGCGATCTTTTAGTCTGTCTTATCAGTGAAAAATCCCACGAAAAAGTTCTGTGGAGAGATGGATTTGTTTGGAGAATAGATGTCGTTATACAGTGGAGAGGTAATTATATTGCGAGTCAGTTGAAAAATATAAAGAAGGGGCTGATTACGAAAATTGCAAACGGGAAACTGGTGGTGGCAGGTCAGACACGCTTTTTGTGCCGGGATCTTCTGCCGAGGTTTCACATAGTTAAAAATAACACAATCGAAAGCAACCCACGCTTATATATAATTGCTATTGTGGGATAATGGCTGCAGTTCACACATGCGTGTAAACTGTAACAGCACTAAGCCATTGAAAATCGCGCAAAGCGCGATGGGCTTAGTGCTTTATCGGCTGAA